>CASBQJ010000563.1 GCA_949127705.1 Synechococcales cyanobacterium PMM_0085 | reverse complement strand
GTCCTAAGATGACTGGCTGAAGCTATAGCACCAGGGCTTGCAGGCTCTTCCGGACTTATTACAGATCCAATGCCAACAGCGGTTTTGAGCGGGTGATGCACTTCAACCTTGAATTAACGTTTTGCAAATGTATCGAGATCAACTCGAAGCCGTAGACGAATTCCTGAAGTTCAGGGATCAAGAAATTTGGCATCAGGGATTTATGACGAAAATCTTAGGGGTTTTTGTCGATGAGCAGTGAACTCCTTAATTTGAGTCGAATTGAAGGCATAGCCGTGCAATGGAGAACCATGTCATAATTTGTATCAAGTGATGTTTTTCTAGAAACTAAGCTCATGGAACAGCGCACTTTTGAAGGAACTTGGGAAGAGATACAGCTCCATGCCTCCGAATTAATTGGACGACGGGTAAAGCTGACTGTACTATCCTTCGACGAGTCCAAGTCTCAACAGCCCGTTACTTTAGATCAGATCTTGAAAGGGAGAGTAGGACAGGTTCGGTTTCAACCATCCAACCTATCCGCTCGTACTAAAGAAGCCTTTGCAGATATTCTGGCAGACAAGTACAAGTTACCGAGATTTGGTCAGTGACACTCTGTGACGCGTCTGCTCTGATTGCCCTGATTAATCAGGATGATGACAATCATGGTCGCTGTGTTAACGCTCTATCAGCTCTTCCAGCGCCTTTGGTCACCACTTGGCCATGTTTTACAGAAGCCATGTATTTACTAGGTCGATATGGTGGGTGGCCAGCACAGATGGAGCTATGGAGCTACGTCGTTGATCAGATCCTTGTGTTCCATTTCTCTGATAAGCCAGAACAGATGCGAATGCAGGTATTGATGGAACAGTATCGGGATATCCCGATGGATCTGGCAGATGCATCTCTAGTAGCACATAGTTTAGAATTTGGTGCCTGCTAGGAAGGAGTAGGAATCAAGTTCTGCAAATTCCCAGCAGTACAGAGATTGAGCACTTCCATCCAAGGAATTCCTTTGACCTTGGCTCCAAAAAACTGAACCAGAGAGTGACCTGCTTTTTGAGCATCGGGGAGAAATGCTCGCAAATTATTGACAATCGCCCAAGCATTGAGCATCGGGTCAATGGCATGAGCCGCTCGAAATTGACCAAAGGATTGAAGCTTTTCATCTAGGAAACGCATGGAGCGATCCAGGGGAGCAGAGTAAGCCGGGGCATCGTCAAATTTTAAGGCGTTGGTGAAGCGAAATCGTTTGTCCTTGAGGATGTTTAATCGTTTCAGCAAAATAGGTTCATCGCGATAGCGAACCAGATTGCGGCGAATTCGCTGAGAAAAAGCGGCTAGGGAGGGTGCTGCAAGGATGGAGTTGAGATCATCTTTGACCTGCTGGAGGTGCTCAAGGGACAACTCTGGATGCGCCTTGACATAGTCATCTAAGGACAAAGAGACGCGTTTGTTGCCATGCAGTTTACATTCGATGAGCGCAATCTCCGGGACTGCTGTTCCCCAGGCATTTTGAGAGGCAATCCATCCGTCGGTTGTCACAGAAATTGGCACATATTCATCGTCTGCCTCCAGTTGTCCTGATGAGCGAGCACCTCCATCCATCTCGACGCAAAATGCTTCAATCGTTTGATTAAAGTCATCTTCATGGGTATGAGACATCCATTTTCCGTACCAGATTAACTCTTGCTGGGAAACCAAAAACAGGTAAACCTTTTCGCCATTGAGAACCGCAAATTTCTCATCACTCAGTAAATGTGCAGGGGGAGTGAGTCCCATCCGCATTAACAGCAGGGACACGGGCAACAGATCTCCCAACCATTGCACCAAAGTCCAAACCCAACTCGGTTGCCACCCGTGCTCAATGCCCATCCAACTATAAATGCTGGCCGTCTCTCGCAGCGTTAAGCCCATCCCCAGGTTCATCTCCAGCAACTTTCCCAGGCAGTCTGCATCCTGTCTACGGTAACGGAGAATAAAACTGGGCAAGACCGTAAAAACGGCTCGGCAGTCTTGGCACCGCACTCGACAGATGGAGATTGTTTCACGTTGACCTAATAATCCTTGCAGGTATCTGTTCCTTTGACTGTGGATAGTGTAGTGGCTTTGGTCAGTGCATCCCTTTTGATGTTGGTCGGCTTGTAGTTGTGCTTTAAGTAACGGTTGAATATACTCCAGCAAGGCACTGTGCTTTTTTTCCTGAACTAAGTTCAGATAATCTTGTTTCGTGACCCCGAAGTAGATGATCGCTGTCCGTTTTTGGTTTGTACGCGGCTTAGACATGACTTAACCTCTCAGCGACTTGTGGCTGAAGTCTATGCTTTTCCAGCCGTTTTGTCACGAGGCACCAAATTCCAAACTATGTGCTAGTAGCTACTGCCGAATCCCTCAATCAGAAACAAATTTTTACGCTTGACCGGGATTTTTATATTTATCGTCTTCCAGGAAATCAACCTTTTGACGTTGTGCCTTGAGATGGCTTTGGAGTATACCGAGGGCTAGCATAGTCCCTGATGTAGACGGTTAGAGATCGTCAGTGGGGTCGCCAAGACGCTCTGCCGCCGCTTATCTTAGTCGTTAGATGCTCGTCAGCGATTCAGATGATTTTTGAGAATATATTGGGTGTTATTGCGCTTCTTTTACCTTAGAGAATCGCCCTCAAACCCACAAAAATATCCTGTGACTATTGCGTAACTTCGCTATTTCACCATTGATATAGACCCAGTTTGAGGGAGTGTGACGGTAAACGTAGTTCCTTCAATGGGTGAACTATGTGCATGAATCTGACCTTGATGATTCTCGACAATCACTTTGGCGATCGCCAGTCCTAGCCCCGAACCTGTGGCATCGCCAAGTTTGCCATTGGAGGCTAGTGAGCCAGAGGTGCGAGCCGGATCAGCTCGATAAAACCGATCAAATAAATAGGGAATAGCCGCTTCAGCGATCCCGCCGCCCGTGTCTTGAATTTGAATCTGGATTGAGGCTAGGCTTTGCTTCAACCGCTGCATGGAGGCACTGACCCGGCCACCGGGCGGCGTATATTGAATGGCATTGCTAATCAAATTGGTCAACAGCCGCGTCAGCTGATCGCGATCGCCCTGAATTCGATATAAGCCCTGGGAGTGTTCGCTCACGTCCTCATAAATATCCAGCTTCAGATCAATCTCCTTCTCTGCCGCAATCGTTTGCTGCTCCTCCATCACTTCCTGGAGCAATTCATCTAGCGATACACTATCGCGTCTAAGGGAAGCCACACTACTGTCTTGCCGAGCCAAAAATAGCAGATCATCCACCAACCGCCCTAGTCGTCGGGTTAGCCGTTCAATTACTTTGAGCTGCTGCTGCTGCACGACAGGGTCAAGTTCTGTGTCAGCCAAGGCTACCTGCACGTTCGTTTGAATCACCGCAATGGGGTTACGTAACTCGTGGGACGCATCCGCTGTGAACTGCTTCAGGCGCTGATACGAATCGCGGATTGGAGCCATCGCCAGCCCTGACAGCAACCACCCAATTGCCGCGACAGCGCCCACTAATAACACCAGCCCCACCGCCAAATCTCGAATCAGCTGCCGGGTTGGTTTTGTCACTTCAAACCACGGATGACTAACACGCAAATACCCCACAATCTGCTGCTTCACCTCCACCCGCTGGGTAATTTGGCGCAGCAGTTGGTCTGGCTTCAACTGGACGGTTTCACCGGCACTGTTGGGATGCAGCGGCATAGTAGGTGCTGTTGAAAAGGTAGACCAAAGTAGCTCGCCCGCCGGATTAAACCACTCCAGATCAATATGGTCATCATCGACAGAATCGGGATTATCGCGAAAACTGGCTTCTAGGTTGAGGTGCATAGATCGCCTAGGAGCCCGCGACACCTCTGAATTAGCAAGATGACTGTTGGGGGGATCAGTAGTCGCGGCATCAACTGCGGTATCAATCGCGGTATCAATTGCGGCATCAATTACAAGCGATCGCTGCACAACTTCCACCACATGATTGAGCGTGTCATCAATCCGTTCAATTAGCGTCGTGCGCACATATAAATAAAATCCACTGGCGAATAACAGCAGCAATACAGCAGTCACCATCGTGTACCACAGTGCTAACCGCTGCCGAGTTGCTTGAAACATAGTGTTTAACACATACAGCGCAACGCGCTTAACTCAAATAGAACCTGAAAACGGTGTTTGAAGATCTGTTTCTACACGGGTCTTCAACCCCGTCTGTACTCCATGCATTGGGAAAATCGCTGCTCACAGCCCAACCGTTCTAGCCTGCGCTCAGCGTTCTACTCCCTTTACGCATATCATAAATGTGTTAAAATAACGACCAAGATTTGAAGTTCATTTCTGACCTTTAGGTTGTGTGCTCATTGAGTAAACGTTAATCTGGTTGCATTCATCTCGGCAACATTTACCTCCTTCCCCTTTCAATTTCGGAGTCAGCCCATGTCAATTTACGTCGGTAACCTGTCTTACAAGGTTACTCAAGAAGATGTCGAAACTGCTTTTGCTGATTATGGAACTGTAAAGCGGGTTCAGCTGCCAGTGGATCGAGAAACGGGTCGAATCCGTGGATTTGGCTTTGTCGAGATGTCATCTGACAGTGAAGAACAGGCCGCAATTGAGGCATTAGACGGGTCAAATTGGATGGGGCGAGATCTGAAGGTCAATAAAGCAAGACCTCGAGAAGAAAAACCTTCCGGGGGTGGCTGGGGTGGCGATCGCCGTGATTCTGGTGGCGATCGGCGCTATTAAGACCACGTGATTAAGACTGAACATGGCTAAGGCTATTTGTTGACGGCGGCAGCATAGCTGACGTTTGTGTGTAGAAAAAGACGCATCAAAACCCGGTTTAGCGATCAGTGGTTTAGCACCACTCTCTACCACACTGTTAAGCCAAACAAAATTACAAGAAACCGCAAAAAACCACAAAAAATGTGGGTGCAATCTTAAGATAATGGGTCACAGCAAAACTCTACTAGGAAATAGAATTACAGGCATCCAGTAGCCGATTCAGTTCCACCGCAACTTTCCACGGATTGCGCCCTTTGAACGGGGCAGCCATGACGGCTTCATACGGATTTCTGCCAGTTTGTTGAACGGCTGCGATCGCCGCTTGGGTTGAGAATCCTCGTCCTGCCACCAGCCAAGCTGCTAAAACCTGCCCTGTCCGCCCAATGCCGCCAGCGCAATGAACCACTACTTTTTCCTGACGCTGATTGGCCAGGGCTAAGAATGGCAGAATTTGGTAGATTAGCGTTCTGGGGGCGACAATTTGAAAATCCTCAACGGGTGCCCAGCAAACTTGGTCAGAGCCAAACGTCTGTCGGTACAGGTTCAGTAAATTAGCATAAGGTGTGAGCTGATCTGGAGCCAGCAAACAGCAAACGCGCCGAATCTCTTGACTCTGCATAAATTCAATCCACTGGTTCACTTGCTCCTCGCTATGTCCAGGGCGAGCCGCACCAAACACAATGGCTTCGTTCTCCGCAGCTGGAGTAAATTTATACATGGCGATCGCCTGATTGTTCCATGAACGATCTGCTCGGCTATTGTTTCTCTCCGTCATTCCTTGCAATTCAATGCCCATACTCTAGACCAAAATCACCGCTACAGAATTTGCTTTTCTTGGATAAAACCATTCTGTAGCGGTTATCCATTACGGGGTTGGCGTTAGCACCTTGGCTTCAGCGGGGGCGCTGGCTTCGGGGCTATTGGCTTCCGATGGCGGTACGGCCTGCCAGAACCGGGGTAGGTAGTCATCCCAGTTGGCCAAGATCTGGTGAGCTTTGGGGCTGCCGGTGCGATCGGCGTGGGCGGCAATTAGCTCTTTGAGCTGCTGTTCGCCTACCGGGCTGGTGATCCGCTGAATTTTGATGATTTCGGGGTTGACTTTGCTGGGGAAGGTGCCGTCTTCGTCTAGGAAGTAGGCCAACCCGCCGGTCATGCCTGCGCCGACGTTGCGCCCAGCCTTGCCCAAGACCACAATCACGCCGCCTGTCATATATTCACAGCAGTGGTCACCTGCTCCTTCAATCACAGCGCGAGCCAGGGAGTTGCGGACGGCGAACCGTTCTCCGGCTTGGCCGTTGGCAAACAAGGTGCCTCCGGTTGCGCCATAGAGGCAGGTGTTGCCGATGATGACATTGGCGGCGGGGTCGTAGGTGGCATCGGCAGGAGGTCTGATGCTGATTTCACCGCCGTGCATCCCTTTACCCACATAGTCGTTGGCTTCGCCTTCTAGCTTCAAGATCATGCCGGGGAGGTTGAAGGCTCCGAAGCTCTGACCAATGCTGCCTTTGGCATTGAGGGTAATTTGTCCGGCAAAGCCCGTGTCGCCATACTGTTTGGCGATCGCCCCCGCAACTCGGGTGCCAACGGTGCGATCGGTATTGACGACGGTGATGTCTTTGGAGACCGATGACTGCTGTTGGATGGCCGTTTGCACCTGGGGATCGGCTAGCAGTGTGTCGTCTAGGACGGGGCCATTGCTATGCACCACCTCGTGGGTGAGCCAGCTGCGGTTGGTGCGGCTGTCGGGCAGGTGGGTGAGGCAGGTGAGGTCGAGGCATTTGGTTTTGGTGAGGGTGACGCCTTCACGGACTTTCAGCAGGTCGGCGCGGCCAATCACATCGTTGAGGCTGGTGTATCCCAGGCGAGCCAGCAGCGATCGCACTTCTTCGGCAATAAAGAAAAAGAAGTTAACCACATGTTCGGGGATGCCGGTGAAGCGCTTGCGCAGCTCTTCTTTTTGGCTGGCGACGCCAACGGGGCAGTTGTTGGTGTGGCAAATCCGCGCCATAATGCAGCCTTCGGCAATCATGGCAACGGAGCCAAAGCCATATTCTTCACCGCCCATGAGCGCGGCCATCAGCACATCCCACCCGGTTTTGATGCCGCCATCTACCCGCAGCAAGACGCGATCGCGCAGTTCGTTGTCCATCAGCACCCGGTGGACTTCGCTTAGACCCAGTTCCCAGGGGCTACCCGCGTGTTTGATTGAACTGAGGGGCGAGGCACCCGTGCCGCCATCATGCCCCGAAATTTGGATGATGTCGGCGTTGGCCTTGGCCACTCCAGCGGCGATCGTGCCGATCCCTACCTCGGCTACGAGTTTGACGGAAACTTGCGCCCAGGGGTTGATTTGGTGCAGGTCGAAGATCAGCTGGGACAGGTCTTCGATGGAGTAGATGTCGTGGTGGGGCGGGGGCGAAATCAGAGTAACGCCCGGTTTGGAGCGGCGCAGCATGGCAATGTAGCCGCTGACCTTCGGTCCTGGTAGCTGACCGCCTTCGCCCGGTTTTGCCCCTTGCGCCATTTTGATTTCGAGCTGCTTGGCACTCATCAAATATTCGGGCGTAACGCCAAAGCGACCGGAGGCAATTTGCTTGATGGCAGAGTTGGCGGTGTCGCCGTTTTTCAGACCCTTGAGGTGAGGTAACAGGGGCGATACGCCGCTGTCACTCACGTCGTTGAGCAGGTTGAACCGCACCGGGTCTTCGCCGCCTTCGCCAGAATTAGACTTGCCGCCAATCCGGTTCATGGCGATCGCCAGCGTCTCGTGCGCCTCGCGTGACAGTGCGCCCAGCGACATGCCGCCGGTGCAGAAGCGCTTGACAATCTCGGTCACGGGTTCTACGTCATCCAGCGGAATTGAGGGGCGATCGCTCTTGAAGTCGAGCAGGTCGCGCAGCGCGGTCACGGGTCGCTCTTCCAGATATTTTAGGTAGAGGGCGTAGTGGTCGTGGTTTTTGGCGGCCAGCGCTTTGTGCAAATGCTTGGCCATTTCGGGGCTGTTCATGTGGTACTCACCGCCGGGGCGGTATTGCACAAAGCCCATGTTTTCCAGTTTCCGCTGGGTGAGTTCGGGGAAGGCGCGGCTGTGGAAAGACAGAACCTCGTGCGCTAAGTCGGCCACGCTGAGGCCACCTAGGCGGGAGGCAGTGCCGGAGAAGCCCAAGTACAGCAGGTCGGAGCCAATCCCGATCGCCTCAAAAATCTGCGCCCCATGGTAGCTAGAGAGCAGCGAAATTCCCATTTTCGACAAAATCTTCAGCAGTCCCGACTCGATGGCTTGGCGGTAGTTTTGCTGCGCTTTTTCCAGAGAAGCCACGTCGATTTTGCCGCGCTGGATCTGGCTTTGGGTTTTGGGATCGGCGTGCCAGTGGCGCACCGTCTCAAAGGCCAGATAGGGGCAAACTGCGCTGGCCCCGTAGCCAATCAGGCAGGCAAAGTGGTGCGTGCTCCAGCACTGCGCCGTATCGACCACCAGCGACGCCCGCATCCGCAGCCCCTGACGAATCAGGTGATGATGCACCGCGCCAACGGCCAGCATCGGCGGGATATAGCTTTGGGTGGCGGTGAGTTGGGTGGCGGTACCCTCTGAGTTGAGGCGATCGCTCAAAATCAAAATTTTCTTGCCCGCGCGCACGGCGGCGGTGGCAGCTTGACATAGCTCCTTGACGGCCTGCTGCAACCCATCTGGCCCTGAGGAAATCTCAAATAGGGTAGACAGATCGGCGGCATCAAACGCAGACTGGCGAATTGTGACCAGTTCGGCTTCGTTGAGCACCGGCGACTTCAGCGTTAGCCGATGGGCATAGTCTGGCTTCTCTTCCAGCAGGTTGCCGCGATCGCCCAAATGCACCGTCAGAGACATCACCAGCTTCTCGCGCAGCGGGTCGATCGGGGGGTTGGTGACTTGGGCAAACCGCTGTTTGAAGTAGTCATACAAAATGTGGGGACGTGCCGACAGCACGGCCAGCGGAATATCGTCGCCCATGCAAAAGGTCGGCTCAGTGCCCTTCTGCGCCATGTCGTCGATCACCATTTCTACGTCTTCGCAGGTGTAGCCAAAGGCGGTTTGATAGCTCAACAGGGTGCTGCCATCGAGCTGTAGCGCGTCAGTAAACGGCTGTTGCTCTAATTCTTGGCGGTGTTGTTTCAGCCACTCCCCGTAAGGATGGGTGCTGGCCACGCGCTGCTTAATGTCCCAATTCTTCAGGATTTCGTGGGTTTCCAGGTTGACGGCGATCGCCTGTCCAGGACCAAGCCGACCCTTCTCAATAATCTCGGTTTCGGGCAGCTCGACCACGCCTGCTTCAGATGACACCACAATGTAGCCATCGCGGGTGATGGCATAGCGAGCGGGGCGTAGACCATTGCGGTCGAGGGAGGCTCCGACTTCTTTGCCGTCGCTGAATACCAGCAGGGCGGGGCCGTCCCACGGCTCTTGAATGCCGCTGTAGTATTCGTAAAAATCGACGATTTCGGGGTGATCTTTGAGGTCGGGCTGGTTGTTGTAGGCTTCGGGTACCGTAATCATCACGGCAGCTAGCGGATCGCGCCCCGATCGCACCAACAGTTCCACCGAGCTATCTAGGTTGGCCGAGTCACTCTTTTCGGTATCGACAATTGGCTTCAGTTCGACGAGGCGATCGCCCCAGCAGGGATGCGCCAAATCTTCTTGCCGCGCCACCATCCAGTTAATATTGCCCAACAGCGTATTGATTTCGCCATTGTGACCCAACAGGCGCATGGGCTGAGCCAGCGGCCACTTCGGCATGGTGTTGGTGCTAAAGCGGCGATGGTAAACCGCAAAGGCGCTTTGATAATTTGGATCTTGCAAATCTAGGTAAAACTCACCCAGCACCGCCGAGCGCACCATGCCTTTATAGACAATCGTGCGGCTGGAAAAGGTGCAGATGTAGAATTCATCCATTGCGGCAGCATCGGCTGCCGACGCCGTCTTGGCCGCTGCCACCACAGCAGTTTCGACCCGTTTGCGTGCCAGGTAAAGCAGCCGCTCTAGGCTATCTCCAGTCTCAGTAGAGCGCACAAACACCTGTTCAATCTGCGGCTGGTTTTCTTTAGCTTGAATGCCCAATAGCTCGGGCTTAACAGGCACCTGACGCCAACCCAAGACGCTCAGCCCGCTATCGGTCAAACTCTGGGTGGTCAAACGGCGGGCGATCGCCGCCACGGATTCGATTGGGGGTAAAAACACCATACCTACGCCCATCTGCTTGAGGTCACCGGCCTCAATGCTCTGTGCTTGAAACCATTGACGAAACAGCTGCCAGGGAAGCGCCGTCATAATGCCAGCCCCATCGCCAGAGTCTTGGTCGGCGCTGCATGCTCCGCGATGTTCCAAGCAGGTTAGGGCAGATAGGGCTTTTTTAACCAGGTCATGGCTAGCGTTTCCTCGCTGGTCGGCAATAAACCCAACTCCGCAGGCATCACGCTCTTCTACCAACCACTTTTGTCCGGCATATCCCGCTAAACCCTGATTCACCAATCTATCCGTATTCACGCTTGTACCACCCATGTGACGAATCTTTTTGCTCTATCTATCTTTTAAAAGAAAAACGTCTCCCCTGATCGGGGAGCAGAATTTCACCCAGTGCCGCCTGTTTCCGGCACTCAACGGCACCGATTGCAGCAAGGGGGATGATTTACCCACCACTCTAGAGGGAAGCCCCATCTGAAAATGGATACTTACATCACACTCTGTCAGTTCAATGATTGAAATGTCAGCGGCATAGCAAGCAGAACGGTGATGGCTAGGACACTTCCTTGGTGTCGGACTGGCGTTAATCATCCAACAGCTATCAAACAACCATCCAACCTTGCCGACCTAGCCCGGACGTTTGGCAACGCAATCGGGGAGCGATCGCCAAAACGCTGACCTTGATCAAGGTCAGACCATGCATTCTAGAAGATAGATCTTAGCTTGACAATCCCTGCTTTAGGTGGCCAAATGCTCAAGTTCCCACGGCTGTTTGTCAAAAAGCTGCTGAAACACTCGTTCACCAAACAAATATCAACCGTAGATTAGCGTGTACCGTCTAAAACCGTAGTCCGACTCCGCCTTGAATCGAAACAGCCGCATTGCCACCTTCTTGATAGCCATCAAACGCAAAAATGGCGTTGCCAAATAAAACGAGGTTGCTATTGGGCAGGGTGTGGTCAATTCCAGGTTGCAGCACAAAACTGCTCTGGTTGCCAATCGGAGACGTGTCTTCCTGATCGCCACCTAGCATTAAAGACGCCCCAGCCCCAATGTAGACGTCGGTTTGCCAATTTAGCGGAATGTCGTAAGACACGGTTGGCACAATGGCCGTGCGATCGCTAATTAACGCCTGAGCCCGAATTGACACAGGTGCCCGCAACAGCTTGTAGCGGGCTGCAATCACGGCACCAGAACTGCTGTCTTCGCCAAATGCTGAATCGCCAGACGTTAACCCAAACGATCCACCAATCCCGACATAGCTACCGTAGGCCGCTTGGGCAGCAGCGGGCAGCGGCTTAGCGGCAATCGTGGCCACCGTCAGCGCTGTGCTGCCTAGGGCGATCGCGACTCGTTTCAGCAGCCTCAGCTGACTGGGTTGAGAGTCCCTGTTGCTGTAATTGTGATCGTCTTGAGTGCTACCAACGCGCATCATATCCAACTCCTCATTCCCCTCAATCCTTTAGCGAAGACCGACTTTAGTCTTCTCCAAGCGCTATTTCAGAATTCTCAAACCTTAGCTCAATTTTTATCAAAAAAAACAGAAATATTAGAGGGCAGCAGCCTTTTTTGGGGCCAAACGGGGTCAAGACTGCTTGTGTTAATTATTATTGCTGCTTAGTCCTGCATCGGATAGGGGATCTAAATGTATTCTCTGCGTAAAATAATTATCTTATTTCCAAAAATGGGCACTCTAAACTACATCCAGCAATCGTGCTTCAATCGTGCTTCAGTAGAACAAGTTAAAGATTAGATGTAGGTTGAGCCGCAGTATCAACCCCAATCCCCATATCGGCTACGCTGTCGCTAGGCAGTAATGCCGATGATTTTAATGCTATTGATATTAATCAGCGATTCACCTAACTCGATTCACGTATGCTATATGCTCTGCGGCTGGCTTTAATTTCATCAGCGATCGCGCTACCCGTCATCTTTCAAAGCAGTACTCCCGTCTCGGCTCAAGAACGTCAGGGCTGTTTCATGATCAGTCAGGCCGGTCAGTTGATTGACCTGTCGCCTCTGTGCCCTGCGGTTCAACCGTTTGCCGTGCCAACAGCGCAGGCTCAAACGCCGCTCACTTTGGGCACTGGAGATATTCAGGTGACGCTGCGATGGACCACCCTTGACGATGTAGATTTGGCAGTCACCGATCCGGCAGGGGATGTGCTGGCCTACTATAATCGCGCGGTGGCCTCCCAAGGGCAACTGGATGTAGACGCCAATGCTGGATGCAGTGAACAAAACACTAGTCCCATCGAAAATGTGTTCTGGCCTGCTGGCCAAGCTCCCCAGGGTCAGTATTCTATTCAAGTTAGTTTGTTTACTCGTTGTGGTGGCAGCACTGCGCCCATCCCCTTTAACCTCACCGTTTTAGTCCAGGGCACCACCCGCACCATCCAAGGAACTGTCAGCGATCAGCAGCCTACGGTCACCTTCCCGTTCTCGCTGCCCACACAGCCCTAGGCGCAACGCCCCGTAACCGCCCCGTAGGGCAAAAACCGTGAAAGATACCCTGAAAGATCCAGCGACCCAGAAGATTTAGCTTCAATGTCGGCAGTATTCGCTATCTTTAATGAAACAGCCATGAAAGCTGCTTTCAAAAACAGCAGTGAAAGCTGCTTTCAGATTTAGGTTCATGAGGTGGTTTTAAGGAAGTGGGTATGCGACAAAAAGCTATGCATCGAGCATCACGGGTGGCGATCGCCGGAACATTAGCCCTATGGCTGGGCGGCTGTGCAGGGTCTCCGGAGGCAGATCCAAATGCCGCCGCTCCAGTGCCTGTGCCCGCCGCGTCTATACCTGCCGACCCAGCCGCCGTCCCGGCCGCTCCCGCTGTCGCTGTAGCGGCGGCTCCAGCGGGTGTGCCTGTGCCTTCACCAGGAGCGCCAGCGGGTACCGTTCCCCCTGAGCTCATTACATCAACCAACGCCAATGAGCGAGTTCAGGACGTGCGCCGCAACCGGGCTGATCCGTTTTCGCTAATTCCCGTCAGCCCGCGCGTGGTGCAGACGCCACAGACTCAGACCGCTCCGTTGGTGGCTCCGCCGGGGCAAGGTGTGCGGCTACCTAGTCGCACCAGTGGCTCGGGCCAGTTAGCGCCCATTCCGACCCTAGTCCCGAACCGTTCTGCTGTGGAAGCGCAACGTCCGTTTGTGGCACCCCCCCCAGCCAGATGTAGCCCGAGCCGTGCAGGTATTGGGCGTAGTGCAAATTGGCAATACAGCCCATGCCATTGTGCAAGCGCCAAACGAGCCGACCAGCCGCTATGTGCAGGTAGGTCAACGGTTGTCTAACGGGCAGGTGTTGGTCAAGCGGATCGAAATGAATCGAGGTGCAGAAGAACCTGTGGTGGTGCTAGAGCAATATGGCATTGAGGTGCCCACTGCGGTAGGCCAAGGTGGCTCGCCCATCGTTGCATTGGGGCAACCAGCAGTATAACGGCTGAGCATCTAACTTGATCTTGATCTGATTGCTTTCCGGTTATTTTTTCTGGTTAAATTTTTGATGCGTTAACCTTCAATTACAGGAGTAGAACTCCATGACAGCTTCAGCGGCCTCATCGTCTCATTCCTTTCCGTTTGATTTCTCGCCCCGGACTGTGCAAGATACAGAGCTGCTCCAGCAGCTGCAATTTGTGCCCGGATTAAAGGAACTCCTGACCGTGCGCCAGGTTCACGCCTTGGAACATGCCACCGTTTGGGTGCTGAGTGAATTGGGGCGATCGCCTCTAGCATCCTCCT
>CASBQJ010000562.1 GCA_949127705.1 Synechococcales cyanobacterium PMM_0085 | reverse complement strand
ACTGCTATCGACCCAGGGAATCACCACAATCGACTCAAGGTGATGCTGGCAGTTGGAACACTGCCAATGTTCCTGTCTTTCTCCACTTTTTGACGGAGTTGGCTGTGATAGTACTCGGCTCTTTTTGCGCTTCAGCGATCGCGCTTTGCATTCAGGGCATCGCTTTGTATTCGCAGAGTAGAAACTTATGAAAGCTATAAAAGCTATGAAACCTAAAAATGGGAGGAAAATTAACAGAAGATCCCAGATAGCAGACAAGACAAAAGACCAAAAAGATAGGAAAGAGTAGACAGATAGGACAACTCTTGTAACTGGCATGTTGCTTCGTTGCTGCCAGTTGGGTTGAGGCAGGTTCAGTAACTGGCTTGGGAAAGTAACTTGCACTTCTAAGGTTTGCTGCGGTGGCAGTTCCTGCTGAGCAGTAAATTCAAACGTTCGAGTATCCACCTGACGGGCAGTGGCGGGAGCGTCAAAGCTTTGGAATGAAGTAACCGATCCCGCTAGCGCTTCTGGCAGGTGAACCGTCACCTTGGCGGTTTTAACTGGAGCACTGCGATCGACAAACACCGCTCGCCAAAACACCTGAGTCTCTGTCCCATGCACCTGCAAGCCACCAATCACCCGATATTTCAGCACAAAGGTATGGGTTTCAGGTGGCTTTAGGGGATGGCTCCACTGAATCTTCAATTGATTGTCTTCAGTTGTCACCGTGCTCTCAATCACTTGATTATTTTCTTGAACACTCACATCTTGAATGCCATCTACTTTGTCCAATCGAATATAGCGATAGCGCTGATTGGAATAGTCAGACTCAAACACATATTTTTGGGTTTCAGTAACTAACATATCCCCATTGGTCTGCACGTCTAAATCGACGTTAATCGACTCCCAGTAGAAGGGGACAGCAGCTTGGGCGGGGCGCATCTGAGGGACAGTGAGGGCGATCGCCCATCCTAAAACCATGCACAGGATCAAAGAAAAAGCTCGCTTAGACATACCAAAACGCTGCATCATGAGTTCTCCATAGATAAAATTAGTCGGGGCAGAGTGGGGTGGGCAGTGTCCACCCCACAGATGGATGCATGTTCAACAGTTCCAATCCAGCTGTTAAACCACAAACGTGAAGCTAGAATCGGTCAAACTCAAGGTAGTAGACACATTTTGGAGAATGCCAATCACCTCAGCCCTGGCGACTTGGGTTGGGTCATCGTAGATCAGCGCTGCATCAATGGAACCCAAGCTGGACGTGTAGAAATCTAAGCTATAGCTATTAACATCACCATGGAGCTGAATCGTATCCTGGCTGCTGAAATCGTTAATCAGGGCATAGTCAAACTCACCTGTGGTAGTCGCATCTCCATCTTGGTAGTATGTGCGATTGACATTACCCAAGTAGAAGGTATCTTGGCCGTCACCACCCGTTAAGACATCAATGCCATCGGTGAACCCGAACGAGGCAGCATCAACGCCCACCAGCTGATCGCGACCCGCTCCACCGTTTAATGTGTCACGGTCTGCACCACCGTACAGCCGATCGTTGCCATCGCCACCCTCTAAACTGTCGCTGCCAGTATGACCATTGATCTGATCATTGCCCGCCTCGCCATACAGGTAATCAACGCCTGCTCCGCCAAAGATCCGATCTTTACCCAAGCCGCCAAGTACGATATCATCGCCGTCGCCTGCGTCAATCACATCATTGCCATCATCACCACTCAGTTGGTCATTGCCGACGTCGCCAAACAGCCGATCTTTGCCCAACCCACCAGAAATTAAATCATTGCCTTCCCCCCCAAACACAAGGTCAACTCCGGCATCACCGCTGAGCGTATCGTCCCCCGCATCGCCATACAGTAGATCGTCGTCGTCACCGCCGGCACTGGTGTCATTCCCAGCTCCAGCAGTGATCAAATCATCTCCTGCCCCGCCAAAAATGCGATCGCTACCTCCTAGTGCGATGATGCTATCATCGCCAGCCCAGCCTGAGATCAGGTCACGCTCCCTCGTACCCAGTAGCACATCATCGTCTGTGGTTCCCGTGACTTCTGTGGTTCGCAGTACCGCAATGTCGAGGCTGTAATCCCCGGTCGATGCCAGCACACCACTGCCGCCAGTTAGCGGATCGTAGTTGAAGTTAGAATAGCCGCTGATGCCAATGTAGTAGGTGCCTGCGGCTGTTGCAGTGAAGTCTAAAAAAGCATCTAAGGAGCGAAGTTCGCCTGGGGCAGACGCATCATCACTGGCAGCTAGCTGGGTTCCATTGGCGTCAAACAGGCGGACAACAGAATCGAGGGAGCCACCAAACTGGTTAGCGTCAATATCAATGGTGATCTGATCGCTGGCTCCAAGCTGAACTTGGAAAAAATCGACATCTAAACCGGGAGCAACAGTTGGATTATTACCAATGGCATCGACAATACTATAGGCTCCATCTTGATTAGGATTCAATGCTAGATCGATCGCAGTTGCCAGGGTATCGTTCGGATTGGATTCCAGGCTAGCGGCACTGGTAATGGCGATCGCAGTATCGGGTGCGGCATCGGTCGGCTCAAAGGCCGTGCCCACGAGTGTACTAAAGTTTAAGGCTCCATCATCTCCAATCAGATTCAATGGCACTTGAATTTGCAGCGAGTCTGAACCGTAGAAAATAGGAGCTTGGCCAATGATCGAAAAATCAGCAGAATTGAGCAAATTGACCGTGTAAACGTTGAATTGTTGGCTAAACAAGTCGATGATAATCTCAGATCCTAAGGCTCCACCCTGCTGGCCAAAGGGAGAAAAGATACTTTGGTAAGAGGCAAATCCGGTTGAGGCATCTTGATCCAGATCTAAATCAATCAACCCAAATACCGCTTCGGGTAAGAATGTGGAAGGAGCCGCAATCGGCGTAAAGAAATCGATTGATATCACCAAGTTGTCATCAATCACAACCCCTTTAACATGCTCAATATCAGGCTGAGTATCGCTAAATCCAAAGGTGTCACCAAACGCGTCGCTATAGGCAGTCATTGTATTTTCCTAGATGAAGATAGCTGAGAAGTCTGGTGGAAAATTGAGGCTTTAGGGGTGCTGCACCTGAACGTTCATGTTTGAACGATGGTTTAAAGCCACAGCGCCAGCGGTCTAGATCACCCAATGCCCCTTACGGCGGATAGCCTGCTCTCGCAAGGCGCGCTCAAGTTGCTCCGCAGAAATCAGCTTTGCCTCCAGCAACAGGTCGCCTAGTCTCACGCCGCAAATGGCCTGGGTCATCAGCGTGGTTTGCAATTGAGCTGCCGAGATCAGATTTTGATTGAGTAACAGACAGCCGAGTTGAGTGAGGTCACTCATTACCTGGGCGGCCAATCCAGACTCATTTGCAGCATCAGCGCTGACGTTAAAGGCAGTTGAAACGGGTAGGATGCTGTTCATAGGAGGCGGTGCTGGGGGCGTTTGTGTGTGGTCTATGCATGTAGCATCCTCGACCTGACTGGGTTCCACCAGATACACTTTAAGCACAGTAAAAAGCTCACCAGTTGGCTTAGCCCTAGCACCCCCCTTCCCGAAGCAAGCTCAGCACGCCAGAATTAAGGCATGGCCGGATAGAAATTACCACTAGGACATCACTTTATGGGACGGCGACCTTCACTGATTGCATCGAAACAAGGGAAGGCCAAAATTGAAGCCGCCCGCCGCAGTAAAGGCTGGAAGACCCAAGAAGACGATCGCCCCCTGAGGCGGGCGGCTGAATTTCTGGCGACGGCTCAGTTAAAGGCCACGTCCAAAACCCATAAAGATGAGCTGGAAGCCGCTCGTCGCCTCAAAGGTTGGCAGATGGAAGGAGATGATCGCCCCCTCAGGCGCGCCGCCGACATCCTGGAGCAGACGGCTCCCGACACGCGAATGCCCGACTTTGCCCTATGGCAGCGGTTTTTGAAGGCAGAGGAGCCGATCGCTTCTGAGGTATTCAAGGCATTTTGTCAGATCCTGGAGTTAGACTGGCGAGATGCGATCGCCCCTGCATCGGGTACCTGGCGGCGGTTTCTGGAAGCCAAACAGCCCGTCGATGTAGAGTTTTTTAAGGCATTTTGTCAGGCGCTAGATTTGAATTGGGAAACGTTAATTAACCATAAAACGGAGCTAAGTCAAGCCCCAGACCTGACCGCTTTTTTTGGCCGCGATCGCGAATTGCGGGAGCTAACCCAAAAATTAACTGAACAGCGCTGTCGTTTAGTATTAATCCACGGCAACGGTGGGATTGGCAAAACCGCCCTGGCACGGAAATTAGTCGATATGCTAGAGGGCAAGTTTGATTATGTAATTTGGCGATCGCTAGATTATGTGCCAACCCGGCAAGATTTAATTGCAGACCTAATTCAGGCGCTATCGGAAGGGCAACTGCAAACGGGCGACTTGACTCAGCTGATGCACTATTTGCGTCAATCGCGCTGCCTGATTGTTTTAGATGATTGGGAGACGGTCATGGATACCGCCAAACGAACTCCCCAATATCGCCCTGACTATGAAGATTACAGCGAGTTGCTTAAACGGCTAGCCCGCGAAACCCATCGCAGCAGCCTGCTGATTTTAAGCCGCGAAAAGCCGGTTGAGGTGGATCTTGAAACGTCCCAGGGGCAACCTGTCTATGCTCGTCAGCTCAAGTCTCTCACCTACGACGACACCAAGGCAATGGCACGGGCAGAAGGCTTAATTGGCAGTGCGTCTGATTTGGAGGAGTTTAGCCGTCGCTACAGCAATCCGTTCATTATTAAGCTAGTGGCGCGCCGGATTAGGAGCGTATTTGAAGGAGACATATCGCATGTATTAGAAGACGTATCGCTGTATCTAGATGATGCGATCGCCACCTTCCTGCACGAACAGTTTCAGCAGCTATCGCGTCTCGAAAAAACGATCATTTATTGGCTAGCGATTCGCCGCAAACCGACCCCGTTTGAGCACCTGCTGGCCGATATCACGCCCACTATTTCACGCAGTGAATTAACCAATACCTTACATTATCTAATTGAAGGGCGATCGCTAGTTGAGAAAAGCCAAGATCAAGTTCCCGTCACCTACAGCCTCGATCCAGTGATGCTGAAGTACACCACAAATCAATTTATAGAACTCAGCTGCAATGAAATTTTGCAGGCAATTAGCAGGCAAACCATTCAAGGGTCTGAATTGTTAATGAGTCACACCTTTATTCCTGTGGTTAATATCGATCCACAGCTCCAGGCCGAACAAACCCGGCGGATTTTCCAGCCGATTCAAACTAGGTTGCTGTCTGAACTACAATCTAAATCAACCCTGATAGAAAACTTAAAGTCAGTTTTCTTGCTGATTGATCAAAGGAGTTTAGTCCCATATGCCAGCCAGAATCTGGCTCATTTGTGCGAGCAGTAGTGCCGTTTAATCACGTCTGCTCACTTGCTTACCATCCTGCATGCGATCGCAAAACACTTAAAATACTAGTGAAACTGAACACAGATAAACCGCTACCCACACTAAAAACACTCAAAATACTGCCCGCGCTACCAATACTCAAAATGCTGCCCGCACTGCCAATACTCAAAATACTGCCCGCGCTACCAATGCTCAAAATGCTGCCCGCGCTACCAATACTCAAAATGCTGCGGTAGCTCAACCAGCTTAACACCCCTCGATTGACTAATAGGTTTTCCTCGTCCACGCTTGACCTTCCCATCCCTAGCTCAGCAACTGCTGCAAAAATCCTACCACTCCAGGATCCACAAACGCGGGCGCAGCAATCAAACGATCGATTTGACTGCCAGGTAGATGGAATTTAAGCATGGGATGTGGTGATATAGCCATCACCCCCAGTGCAACCCGTTAGCGATCGCGCCATTGTCTAGAAACAAAGCACAAACGACACCTGCATTTCTACCGTTAGTGAGGCGATCGCACCTGGGTCAAAAGAGTGTTCATTTTATTCAGCAACCGAGGTAGTTCAATCGGCTTGGTGTCATAGTCATTGCAGCCAATGGCCAGTGCTTTCTCGCGATCGCCTGCCATGGCATGAGCCGTGAGGGCAATCACAGGAATATTGCAGGTGTGTGGATTTGACTTGAGCTGCTGGGTTGCCTCCCATCCATCCATGACGGGAAGGCTCATATCCATCAGCACAATGTTCGGACGTTCGGCAAGCGTCATTGATACACCTTGCGCTCCGTCTACAGCAATCAGTACGTGATAGCCTAGCCGCTGGAGACGGCGTGAGAGCATGTCCCGATTCATTTCATTGTCTTCAACCAGCAGCACTTTGATGGGAGCGGGGGCAGCGGGTTCTGACGGCGGTTCATCGTCGTCAAAGCGGAGGCGTTCGGCGTCGGCTTTGAGCTGCTGGAAATAGTCGCTTTGGACAATTTCTTCGACTTGGCGATCGCGTTTGGTTTGGTCAATCTCGATCTTCAGTTCTTCCACCTGCCGCTTCAACGCCGCTTCTGCTAGTTTGCGCTGCGTCACATCTTCCAAAATACCTTCGTAATAAAGGAGCTGTCCTGCGGCATCGCGCACCGTTCGGGCACTTTCTGATAGCCAGATGATGTCGCCATCGTGACGATAGACCTGATATTCAAATCCGGTGACGGCTCCTTGTTCATCTAGCAGGCGTCTAAATTCTTGACGACTGTCAGCATCTACATAAATTTGATGGCCAATCTCTTGCACCGCTGCCATCATTGCAGTCGGAGAATCATAGCCGTGAATTGCGGCCATGGCTGGATTGACGCTAATGAAGTGGCCATCGGGCGTAGACTGAAAAATCCCTTCTAGGGCGTTTTCATAAATACTGCGATAATTTTCTTCTGCTAAGCGGAGGGAGTCTTCTGCCCGTTTGCGATCTGTAATATCGGCCAAGGCGCTGAGCACAGTGGCTTCATCATTAAACGTTAGCGGCTGTAGCGATGCCGTTACCCAAAAAGGAGTACCGTCCCTGCGCTTACACTGAATTTCTCGGTGCTGGATCGATTCCGACCGCGCTAAGAGTTCTAGCAGTGCTTGATGCTCATTTGCGTTGACATAAAAGTCTTGAACGCAGCTATTTAAAAGTACTTGGTTAGAGCAACCAAAAACATTACTAGCAGTAGCATTGGCATAGAGAATGGTTCCATCAGATACGCTCGAAATCAACACAGGAACGGGAGTTGCTTCGGCTATTAGCTGTTGCGCTAAGTACAATACCTGCTGATTGCGTAACCGTTGCTTTTCCAAACAGGCCGTAATTTTAGCTCGCAGTAAGACGGGTTTAAATGGTTTAGAAAGATAGTCTTCTGCCCCCATTTCAATACACCGCACAACGCTATCAATTTCATCTAATGATGAAATCATAATCACAGGGATATGATATAAGTTATCATCCGTTTTTAATCGTTCTAGTACCTCAAACCCGTTCATTTCTGGCATGATCAAGTCGAGTAGAATTAAATCAAAGGGCTGAGTTTGCAGCAGGTGTAACCCTTCGAGACCATCGGCGGCGATCGCCACCGTATAGCCCTGACGCTCTAACTGACGAGAAAGCAAGTCTCGGTTCGTTTCATTGTCATCCACAATCAGAATTTGGCCACTCTGTACTGTCTGATCATCGGTTTGCCCAGACCCTAGCGCCCGCAGAGTTGTGGCTGCATGTTTGGCTAAGGTAGAAGTGCTTGCGTTTGACAACAGCAAATCTGGAGACTCTAGCCCTTTAGCATCAATCACCTGAAGCTGCTGCCGCGACAAATTAACAATGTCAGTCACCATCCCTAGCAACCGACGAGCGGCGGCATGAATCCGATCTAAGTCAGCAACGAGTTCAGCGGGGGCTTCTTCTAGCAGCAGTTCACAGTAGCCAATCACCGTACTCAATGGCGTCAGCAATTCTAATCGAATGGTGGCTCCAAACGAATTGATATCGCGATTGAGTTGGCTAACCTCAAGCTGAGATGGATCAAGAATGACTGTGGCAATTGACAGCAGCTGGTTGCCACAGGTATATATTTTTTGCAGATCGTTGGCGAGTGATGAGTTCTGCTCACCTTTCAGCTCTTCCAGCAACATTTCACTATAGCCAATGATGGCATTCATGGGCGTACACAGTTCATGGCGCAGATGGCTTAATAGTGCTCGCTGCACTCTGCTATCTTGCAAGGTGTCTACCGCCACGCTGGACGGTTTTGGCTGT
This sequence comes from Synechococcales cyanobacterium PMM_0085, assembly GCA_949127705.1. Lineage (GTDB taxonomy): Bacteria > Cyanobacteriota > Cyanobacteriia > Elainellales > Elainellaceae > CASBQJ01. The sequence continues at coordinate 5,748 of CASBQJ010000562.1, read as the reverse complement.
GTTTTAGACAGCAGCAGCTCAATTTTCTCTAGCAGCCGAGTCAGGTCAACGGGTTTTGTATCATATTCATCAAACCCTGAGGCCAGCATCTGTTCGCGATCGCCCTCCATCGCATGCGCCGTTAAGGCAATCACCGGAATGGTTTGGGTGCGAGAGTTGGCTTTAATCTGTCGCGTCGCTTCCCATCCATCTAGAATCGGCAAATTGATGTCCATCAAGATCAGATCAGGTCGCTCTGACAGCGCCTTCGACACTCCCTCCGCGCCATTAACGGCGATCGCAATCTCATAGCCCTTACGCAGGAGCCGACGAGACAGCATATCTCGGTTGGTTTCATTGTCTTCAACTAGCAGGAGTTTAGGCATAGGTCTCAGAGGGCTTCTCAGAGGGATTCTTAGAGGCGGGCTAATGAACGGGCTAAGCGGTCGCTAAAGAGGTGCGTAGTCGAAGAAAACGATTATTTTGCTCGTTGAGCAACGGCCTGTGACGCCAATTGGCTGATCTCATCCAATAGTGTTTGCCGATCGAACGATCCCTTTTGGTAGATCCGCTCAATCTGTCCATCCAATCGCCGCCGATCGTCAGGCGTTAGATCTTTTGCCGTCAACACAATCACTGGGATCGTCCGCCACTGAGGACGGCGGCGAAGTTCATCCAAAAATTCGAAGCCATCCATTTCGGGCATCATCAAATCCAGCAAAATCATACCCGGTTGCTGAGTGTCCATCAACGCCAGAGCCTCCCGCCCATTTGGAGCCTCAATCACCTGCCACCCAGCCTTGGTCAGCTGCCGCCGCATCATTTCACGATTTTCTGCATTGTCTTCTACGACCATAACGGATGCTGGTGTTGATTCTGTGCTGTATTTGTGCAGTAGCTCAGAGAGGCGATCGTAGTCAACAGGCTTGAGCAGATAGTCAGATGCGCCCAGCGCATATCCCAGGTTTTTATCGTCTACCATCGTTACCATGACTACCGGAATATTGGCCAATTGGGGATCGGCTTTCAGTTCCGTTAACACGGCCCAACCATCCACGCTAGGCATCATCACATCTAACACAATCACATCAGGCATATGCGCTCTAGCCTGCCGTAGACCATCGGCTCCACTGCCTGCGCCAATCACCTGAAATCCCTCTCGGCTCAAGAAGCGCTGCATCAAATCTTGTACCGCCGGATCATCATCGATCACTAAAATTTTGCTAGCTGTCGTTGCCAGTAGGGACGGCATTCCCGCCATCAACGTTGCCGACTGATAGGCAGGCTGTTTGGGCGGTTCCTGCTTCAACGCTTGCATCTGCTGAGGGAGGTAAATGGTGAAGGTGGTACCGCTGCCAAGCTGACTACTCACCTGGATATCTCCGCCCATCATTTGACAAAACTTTTGGGTAATCACTAGCCCCAGCCCCGTTCCCCCATATTTGCGCGTTGTGGAGGAATCGGCCTGGGTGAAGGACTGAAATAGCTTGGCCTGCTGCTCTGGCGTCATGCCAATGCCGCTATCGGTCACACTAAATGCAATTAACGGAGCGCTTGAGGGCGACTCGTGAGACTCAACGCTCAGCGTAATCGTGCCATTTTCGGTAAACTTGCTGGCGTTGCTGAGCAGGTTGAATAAGCACTGCCGCAGTTTGGTAATGTCGGCATACATCGTGTCTAAATCATTGGCAATCTGGATGACTAGCCTGTTGTGATTCTTGGCAATTAGCGGCTGAATGGTGTCTGAGATATCGTGCACCACGGTAGCAATCTGAAACGTTTCTAAGAACAGCTCCATCTTGCCCGATTCTACCTTAGACAGATCGAGGATATTGTTGATTAATCCCAGCAGATGGGTGCCCGCCCCGTGAATTTTTTGCACGTCTGAAATCAGGCTCGTCTGGTTCACATCGGTGAGCTCTTCCTTTAGCATTTCGCTATAGCCAATAATGGCATTGAGCGGCGTCCGCAGCTCGTGACTCATGTTGGCCAGAAACTGGCTCTTCGTGACATTGGCTTCTTCCGCTTCTGCTCTGGCACGTTCTGCTTCTTGGGTGGTCTCGGCCAGTTGGGCTGTGCGTTCTTCAACGGCACGGCTCAGATTTTGCTCACGCGCCGCTACTTCATGCGCCATCACCTGAAAGGCCCGGGCCAGCTGACCGGGTTCATCGCCGCGCCGCGCCACCTGGGTAATGGGTTCTGACTCAAACTCACCCACTTGCTCGGCACTCATGCTGCTACTGCTGACCCGACGGGCGATCGCCGTCAGTTGCTTGAGTGGATTAATCACGGTGCGCTTGAGCAACCAGTTAGTGAGTAGCACTAGGGCTGTAAACACTGACACAAAAATAGTCATCACCAACGATAAGTATTGACGGCCTCGGTTTAAGACTGCATCGGCAGGCACATAGATAGTTTGGGCGGCCACAATTTGATTTAGCTTCCAGCCAAACCCACCTCGACTGCCAAAGCTAATCAGCTGGCTTTTGGGAGCCGCCGCCGGGGTGCTGTGACATTCTAGGCAGCTCGCTTTGGTGATCGCCATCGGGCGGGCGATGTAAAACAGCTTTTGGCCATCCTCAACCCGATAGCCGGATAGTTTGGTGAGTTCGGGCTGGTTGCGAAACTTCTCTACCAGCTTTGACTCAAACGTATCTGCTTGATCCCGAGGATTTGTCGGATCTAGCGTTGCTTCTTTATATAAAAAGCTTGTGTATTCTGGGCGCTCGCGAAAGTGCTCAAACACTTCCCGTGCCGCATAGGCAGGCACCGTTTCACTAATAAACTCGGGACTGCTCTTCAGTTGCTTGGCCAGCAGGGGTTGAATATTGTCGCTGGTATACGCTCTAACCGAATTCATGGTCTGCGTCAAGATTTCAGCCTTGGTGGTAATTTCATCTTCTGCCTTGCGGTGTAGCGCACTCGACAGCGTTACCCCACTGATGATGATGCCGCCCAAAAATACTAAGGTCAGCAGTAGCGTAAACTTTGTCCCAAGCTTTAGGTTGCTAAGCATATCAACGTTTCCTGTGACTCTTTTCTAATGATGGTAAAAGTGCTCTGCCTGACACGGCATCATGTTCATTTGATACAGTTGCTTAGCGAGAACAGTCGAGAGAAATAAGCAAATTAATCTCAATTTATCCTGACATTAGCAGCTATCAAAAATAGCTTGCCCCTAACTTATTCTCCTGACTTATTGCATAGAGAGCTACGGCATATGAGATCTACGGCATAGAGATCTACGGACAGACCTTAAGATTATGCAGTATGTGCAGCAGCAGCACTAAAAAAGTTTTTGTGGCGGCGACCGGATACAAGGTTGCAGGTCATGCCAGGTACTCGGCTAGAGCGATCGCCCTCAGCAAATGACCCGAAAGGTTAAGTTAATCCGAGGAGCCACGGGACGTTTGGTTTTAGGGATGTGATGCTGCCAGTACTGCTGCGTGGTTCCCTGCATGAGCAACAAGCTGCCAGACGTTAGCTCTAGCTGATGCTTTAAGCCCTTCTGAGATCGGTAGCGCAGCATAAACCGCCGCGTTCCACCCAAACTGAGCGAACCAATCACGGGATTGTGCCCCAATTCGGCTTCATCATCGCTGTGCCAACCCATACTGTCATTCCCATCGCGGTACAGGTTGAGCAACACACTGTTAAACACCACACCTGAAACCGCGTCTACGCCTGCCTTTAACTCCAGCAGCATTGGCGTCCAAGCTGTAGGAATCATCGTAATTCCAGAGTAGGTGTAAGATTTGCCAGCATCCCCATACCAGGCCGTCAATCTAGGCTGAGGCAGCGATCGCCCGTAAATGGTAATCCAATCCTGCCGCCAGTCAATTGTTTGGGTCAGTGCTGTGAGCAGGCGATCGCATTCCTGCTGTTCTAGAAACGCTGGGTAGAAGGCGATATCCGCATTGGGCAGTTGCAGGGAAAGGGGGAGCATTCGAGAAGAAAAGTGATTAGCGCTTTCTATCCTGACACACGCGATAGGATCTACCAGTTTGACCTAGTGCTGTTCTCTTTTGAGCCTGAACAGTGTCAAGATAAGGTGATTGTGAGTGGCAGTATGAGCGTTTCGCTCACGGGCAAGATGCTTGCGACTAGAACGTTGGTGCTACGCGAACGTTCTACGGTTCATCGCAGACACGGCTAAGCAGATAATGAAAGCGGTTGAGGAAGCGATCGCCGCATTAAGGAGATAAACCGTTTACTAAACTAAAAGTAGATTGAATTGGTTCAATGTTTAATAGCATAGTGACCCGATATGAAAGCAATTGAGACCACAGCGACCATTAATGAAAGCGGTCAACTGACGCTCGATCAATCATTAAGCGTAAACAAACCCCAGCGCGTTCGTATCATCATTTTAATTTCCGAAGATGGTGAACCTGATCCTGATGAAACCCCTACTGAAACTGTGATTGAAGGAATCCGTCAAGGCTTACACGAAGCTTTCACGGGAAAAACTATTCCCCTCTCCGAAATGTGGGAGGGCATTGATGCCGAGTGAGCCATCTCCCATCCAGATCGCTCTTACCTCTCGGTTCAAACGGGATCTACGAGACCTGGCCAAACGCTATCGTTCAATTCGCACCGATCTGCAACCCCTAATTGAACAACTTCAAACAGGTGAAACTCCTGGCGATCGCCTGACTGGTGTTAGATACGAGGTTTTCAAAGTTCGTCTCAAAAATAGCAACATTCAAAAAGGAAAAAGTGGCGGCTATCGTGTTATTTATTATCTGAAAACTGAAGCAGAAATTATCCTTGCTACGGTTTATTCTAAATCTGAGTTCTCAGATGTGAGTAATGAAACGATTGAAGCGGCGATCGCGCAATACGAGCAAGAAATTTAAACAGCGGATAGCAGCATTGCAATCGCCTATGCTTGAGCGATCGCCCCTTAAGCTGGCAATGCTACTTAAATCAGTTGGCTTGAGTCATAGCTACAAAAACTTAAGCAAAACTTATACAAGCTCAACCCCAAGCAACTCACCATCGAATGAGAGTAGCAACGGCTAATACCTGAGTTACTCAAACTTAAACGTTACTTATTAATGGAACAACCCGAGTAACTCATGCCCTAACGGGAGTAACTCACGCTTTAACCCGAGTAACTCATGCCCTAACCGGAGTAACTTACGCTTTAACCGGAGTAACTCATGCTCTAGCCGGAGCTGCAAAGGCAACAAAAGTTGTTGCAATGGTTCAACCAAGATGATGGGGAGGTGCGATCGCCCCTCTACCCAAGACGATTGCCGATTCCAATGCCATAGTATGGATAGCTACAGCGTGGGTGGAGTCGGGCGCAATGGTGGACTGGTTGGTAATTTGGGGCGTTGCACAAGCGGCAGGGCTGGTGTTTAAGCCGATTCTGGAAGAGTTGGCGACAGAATCGGCCAAGGATTATGCCAAAGACTTCTTCAAAGATTGCCTGAAGCAGGTGATTTGTCTACCCGAAAAAGATGCTCAGAAGGAAGCCTATGGCAAGGCTCTCAAAGAGTTTCTGCAGTTTGTGCAGCAAGAGCTAGAAGATGCTGACTACCAAGATGCGCAAATCAAACACTACACCGAACCCCTCCGGTACTTTATTCGACAGGACGCAATCGCCGCTGCTTTAGGCCGAGCCTTTGAAGCGGACTGCAATGGGTTAGACCTGCAACTGCTGGCTCACACCTGGCAACGCCTGAATTTGCCTACCTTACCGCCAGAATTTAACTGGGAGCGGGTAAGCAAACGCTACCTCAAACGGGTGAAGGCGATCGT
>CASBQJ010000561.1 GCA_949127705.1 Synechococcales cyanobacterium PMM_0085 | reverse complement strand
GAGGATGACATTGAATATGAATTGCTGCATGGGGCTGATTGGCTACAAATTGCTCAAGAGCTAGACATTGAGAAGGTTTGGGCTTGGGTTTTTGATTTAACTGATGAACAGGCGATCGCGGCCATTGCTGAAATGGAATTGCTAACACAGACTCAAAATACAGTACCTACCACCACAAGTTCTACAACCACAGAGACCGATCTTGCTACCCTAATTGATAAAAAACTTCAGCTTGCTACCGATTCAATTAAGCATTCACTCACACCGTTGCTAACTGGAATTAGGAATGAGTTAGACGAAAAACTAAAGGTTCTGGATTACAAAATTGATAGTCTTAATAGTGGCAGTACAGGTTCAAATAGCCTAGAAATTGTTTTAGAAAAGTTGGAGATGATTCAGCAAGGACTAAAATCTTCTAGAAGGACTTCAACAATACAGCCTATAGAGAATCCAATTAATTTGCTAGAAGCATCTGACCAGGATATTGAAACGGCACTCAAACAAATTGGTACTCAAGCTCCCCAGATTAAAGCGGCGCTTTTGGCAGTTCGTTCCTGTAGAGCCTCTAAGCAGGGCTTAACCCGGCAGAATTTAGAGAGCGCTGCTAAAGACTCAAAATCGCCTTTGAAAGTTGAGGGATTTGCTACGAAAACGTATGACCGTTTGTGTGCGATCGCGATCATACCCGACTAGAAAAAGCAGATTAGTGAATCATCAAAAAGGCGCACACCCTACTAGAATATGCGCCTTTTTCTTCAGTATTTACTTCAGACTTGCGATCGCCTTTAATAGGTTAATAATGACTGCCGAGTTAACTCTTATAGTTGACGATGCGGCCAAAGCCATCCGGCGCGAGGCTGGCACCCCCTACCAATGCGCCATCAATTTCTGGCTGATCCATAATGCTGTCAATGTTGTCGGGTTTGACCGAGCCACCATACTGAATCGGCACATCGGGATTGGTCAACCGACTGCGAATCAGCCCGATTACCCGGTTTGCTTCTTTTGCATCGCAGGTATCGCCAGTTCCAATCGCCCAGATGGGTTCGTAGGCAATCACCAAGCGACTTTGGTCAACCCCGCTTAACCCATTTTCGAGTTGACTAAAAATGCACGACTCTATTTGTGCCGTATCGCGCTGCACTTTAGTTTCTCCAACGCATAAGATTGGGACTATGCCAATATCTTGGGCTGCTTTTAGCCGTAGATTGACCGTATCATCGGTTTCACCAAAATATTGCCGCCGCTCGCTATGCCCCACAATCACGTAACGGACGCCGATCTCTAATAGCATGGCTCCCGAAATTTCACCCGTGTAGGCTCCTTCTTCGGCCCAGTGAATATTTTGCGCTCCTAGCTGCACACGGCTACCGTGCAAGTCTCTCGACAGCAGCCCCAGGTCGGTGTAGGGGACGCAGAGCACAACGTCGCGGTCGTCGGGAGTATCAATCAGATGGGGCAAAAATCCGCGCAGAAACTCTAGTGAGTCTGCTTGGGTTTTGTACATCTTCCAGTTGCCAGCAATAACAATCTGTCGCACGGGTGGTTCTGTGGGGTTGCTTAGGTTAAGACGCGTTCTACATTTTACGGTGTAACGGGATCAATCCGAGAAGGATTCGGCGCAGGAAGACGACAGGTGTCAGACAATAATAGGGTCAATAAACAAACGTACTGCATGGCTCGGATTGCGACGCTGAAATTTGATCGGGGCACGCTGATTTTGCACCCGCCGCCCAAGGGTAAGGCGTGGGTGGAGTTTGCCACGTGGGATGACCGGGTGGAACGGTTTCGGATTCCGGCGATCCAGTACCGGGCGTTGGTGGAACGGCTACGGGCGGAGGGGGCGGTGTTTGAGGATGCGGCGAAGGCGTTTGCTCCGGTGGTGATGACGCCGAGTTTGTCACGAGAGCCATATCCGCATCAGCAGGAGGCGTTGGCGGCATGGATAGCGGCAGGGCGGCAGGGCGTGGTGGTGCTGCCAACGGCGTCGGGCAAGACCTATCTGGCGCAGATGGCAATGCAGGCAACGCCGCGCAGCACGCTGATTACGGTGCCAACGCTGGATTTGATGCATCAGTGGTATGCCCATTTGCTGGCGGCGTTTCCCGATGCGGCGGTGGGGCTATTGGGCGGCGGCTCGCGGGATGGGCTGAAGCCAACGGATGATGGTCAGCGTACGGATATTTTGGTGGCCACCTATGACAGTGCGGCAATTCATGCGGAACGCTGGGGCAATCGCTATGCGCTGCTGATTTGTGATGAATGCCATCATTTGCCCAGCGACTTTAATCGGGTAATTGCTGAATATGCGATCGCCCCCTACCGGCTGGGGTTAACAGCAACGCCCGATCGCTCCGATGGTCGGCATACCGATTTGAATACGCTGCTGGGACAGGTTGTATACTCGCGCACGGCTGAAGAGTTAGCTGGAACTGCCCTGGCGCATCACGAGCTGGTGCCCATTCGAGTCAAGCTGTCGCCGGAGGAGCGCGATCGCTACAATTCCCTGATTCAAACCCGCAATCAGTTTTTAGAAAAGTCGAAGATTTACCTGGGCAGCATTCAGGGCTGGCAAAATTTTGTGCGAGCCAGTGCCCAGTCGCAGGCAGGCAGACGCGCCATGCTGGCACACCGAGAAGCCCGGGCGATCGCCCTCGGCACCGCAGGCAAACTGCGCGTGTTGGCCGACCTACTGGCGCAGCACCACCCCGAACGGGCGATCGTATTCACCAACGACAACGCTACCGTCTACCGAATTTCGCAAGACTTTCTGATCCCTGCCATCACCCATCAGACCCCCGTCAAAGAACGGCACACCATTTTGCAAAACTTCCGTGAGGGCATCTACCGGACGCTGGTGGTGTCGCATGTGCTCAACGAAGGCGTCGATGTGCCCGATGCCAGCGTAGCCATTATCTTGTCAGGAACTGGCTCCAGCCGCGAATATATTCAGCGCCTAGGGCGGGTGTTGCGCAAAGGGTCAGGGGCAAAGCAAGCCGTCCTCTACGAAGTGATTGCTGAAGAAACCAGCGAAGAAGGTGTGTCTCGCCGTCGCCACATCAAACCGCCGCGCTCCTCGCCTCAGCTAGAAATAGTGCCGCCCGTTTCGCCCTATGAAGTGTTCCTGACCCCGACTCGCAAAGTAGCTGAACCGCCTGCTCCGTATGAGACTAAAGGAGATCACGCTGATTCGAACCACGATGATGACGTGTGGTAATAGCGATGTTCAATCAGGATTTGCTGACGTGTGGGGACTAGAGTCGAGATAAAATCGTAACTCAGCTCTGTGATCGACGTAAATTGAGCCACACCGCTGCCGGCATTCTCTCTCCCCTCCTGTCTGTATGAAGCACACGATTTCCGTTTTGGTAGAAGATGAAGCGGGTGTCTTAACCCGCATCGCTGGGTTATTTGCCCGACGTGGATTTAACATCGAAAGTTTAGCGGTAGGCCCTGCCGAACAAATGGGCATCTCTCGGATCACGATGGTGGTACCCGGTGACGACAGTACGATTGAACAATTAACCAAACAGCTCAACAAGCTGATCAACGTGCTCAAGGTACAAGATATTACCGAAATACCCTGCGTGGAACGAGAGCTAATGTTGCTCAAGGTCAACGCCACCAGCTCCAATCGGGCTGAAATTATTGATTTAGCACAGATTTTTCGGGCGCGGGTGGTGGATGTAGCCGAGGACTCGCTGACGCTAGAAGTGGTCGGCGATCCCGGTAAGATGG
>CASBQJ010000560.1 GCA_949127705.1 Synechococcales cyanobacterium PMM_0085 | reverse complement strand
GCTCCAAACACTGCCAGCAGAATCAATACAGGAACTAACCGCTGATTAAATAAAGACAGCGCCGCCAGCGCCGCCGTCATGCCCAACGAGCCATACAAGTTGAGCTGAGCGCGGGCAAATCGCTGCCCGTCGTGTCCCAGCACCACTGCGCCGGCTGCCATGCCGATGCCTCCAGCTGCTAGCAAAAAGCCAAACTGGGAAGACTTGATTTCGGGGATCACTTCTGCCAGCCGCACGGCCAGTACCGCTAGTGCCGCAAAAATTGAGAACAAAATTACGAGCTGAATCATCGCGCCCCTCACCCGCTCATGATCCTTGAGGTAGCGCAGCCCATCTCGGATGTTTTCCCAAACGTGAGGCGTGTCTTGCTTAGAGTGATCTACTTTTTCGTGGGGACGGATCAGCAGCAGCAAGACGCCCGCCATGGCGTAGCTAATCCCAACTAGTAGCTCTTTGCCAATGTCTACATTGTTGACTAGGGGGGCGATCGCCATGTCTGCAAAGGCCAGCAGCGGTTCTCCTACCGCAAAGCCTACAATCACCGACGCCATCATGGTGGTGGTGTAGAGCGAATTGGCCGACAGCAGGTGCTTGCGCTCAACCAACAGCGGAATGGCCGTCTGCTCAGCGGGAGCAAAAAACTGCGTTAGGGTCGAGACCAAAAACGTAACTCCTAGCATTACCAAGAAACCAATTGGCACCTCTGCTAGGTCTGACCAACCCTGCGAAACCCACATCAGCAGAGGCAGCACCAGGACTAGCCCGCCCCGCAGCAGATTTGTACTGACTAAGACAGTCTTTTTGGACCAGTGGTCTACGTAGACACCCGCAACCGAGCCAAACAACACAGCCGGGATGGTGAATGCAATCATGATGGCTGAGACCCAGCCACTAATGGTTTGACCTTCAGCCTGAAAGTGCTTAGTGATCAGCATGATCATCAGCACTAGGTAAACTTTATCGGCCAGCTGGGAAAAAACCTGACCGCTCCACAGCGCTAAAAAGTTGCGATTTCTGAGGACGGGCAGAAATCCCCGCTCGGTTTTATCGTCTGTGTCTGTAGCTCCGGCCTCGGTTTGATTGGGCGGGGGCGTGGGTGGTGTGGAGCGATCGCCATGCTCTAGCTCCACTAGGTTGCTATCGGTCAGGCCATCTCCGGCTACCAATGCCAAATTTGCGATCGCGGGCAGGATGTCGTTAGTGGGGTTGCCGTCAGTGCCATTCTGCTTGGTAGGCGTTGCGTCTATTTTTTCGGCTTGGATTTCTAACCCAGCCGATGACGCGATCTGAGGCGATCCAGATTCAGGCGTGTCCCACTGCTCTAACCGTCCGGCATACTCTGGCTGGCTCGGTGGCTCTGGTGCGGCGGTGGAGCCATTTTTAGACCCATTTTTAGACCCAGTAGCCCCCTGATTAACCCCACCCGAACCATCACTGAGGGGAGTAATGGGCAGATCGTTAGTGAGCCCGTTCGGAATTCTATCCGATGGCCGGAGGGGCACAATTCGGGGCACACCCGTTGCAGCCGTATCCCCAACGGGATCAAGCTGCGTCATCAGGAACATGTCTAGGTCTAAATCAAGCCGTTGCATCATGTCTCAGGTGACCGGGGAAGGTGAGGAACTAACTGAAAAACAGGTGTCTACTAAAGCAGCAGACTGAATGGAGCGATCGAAGTGATACTGGGCATAGCGCCGCAGGATTCGCTCAATGGATACCCAAACATCGAAGGGTAAGCCTTTCTCTAGCGTAAGCGACCAAGGCAGCGATCCGTCAGGCTGAATCAAATTTGCCTCTGGTAACTGCTGCAACACCGCCAATTCCGTTGCTGTGATGGCAACTCCCAACTCAGAGAGGGTCTGGCGGCTAGGCTTGACGCGATACCTCGGGAAGTTTTCAGATGCCAGTGGCGCAAGGGGTTGAGCATGAACTGGAGCAATCGAATCTGCTCTGCCGCCGTTAGATGCAACGGGAAAAGAGGCGATCGCTTTCACCTTCTTCTCTCCATTCTCCGCTAAATCCTGAAAGTGTGAAACGGTTTGACCATAATCTACTGCCTGGGTAGGAGAATCTAGCGAGGACGGATGTGCTTTTAGACGCTCTAGCGCGCCAATAGTGACCACGCCTCCTAGGGCAGGATGAAACCCGGCCTGCCAGTTGAGGTCGCTAAAGTTAGGCACGATCGGTTGCTGAGTGATACAGCAGTCATGCACCTGAGGAGCCACACCTGCCAAGGCCAACAGCCGAAACATGGCATAGGACAAATAGGGCAAAATTGCCGAGGCGGGCAGTTGCTCTAGCCAGCGCAACTGTTCGTTGAGGAGGGCAAACAGGTCTTCCTGGGGTTGATGGCTCAGCGCCTGATGCAGCACCAGTTCTGCTAGGTACTGTCCTGCCGTCAGTTTCCGCAAATCCTGGCTGAGACCCGTGTAAGATTCTATACTCTCTGCCTGAATGATTTTGTCTAAGTTCCGCCCTTTAGCAATTAGTAAGTGGTTCACGACAAATAAACCACTCCGCCCTCGCAAACTAGACTCATGCTTGCGCGCACCGGGCGCAACAGCCCGAATTAGCCCGAATTCTCGGGTCAACACTGTCAGGAGGCGATCGCTTTCACCAATCGGCATCCCCTTAAGATTGATTCCTGTAGCTTTATAGGTTCTGGACATGGAAGAGAAGGATGAGGGCAGAAGGCGGAAGGATGAAGGCGGAGGGATGAGGGATGAGGGCGGAGGGATGAGGGCGGAAG
>CASBQJ010000559.1 GCA_949127705.1 Synechococcales cyanobacterium PMM_0085 | reverse complement strand
GTTATGAGTCCCACTATACGAGTAGGCAACCGTAATTCCTACAGATTTGTATAAAATTTCTGTAAAGCCTACGAATTTTCGTGTGAAATCCCGGTAAAGCTTTTCAGAATAGAAGAGTTTACAGGAACTTTGTGAAAAGCCACAGTAAATTCACTACTTCCTCCTAGACAAGATAACTCAGGAAAGGTTAACGTCAGTTTAAGTGATGGCTCTAGGTCTTAACCTAAGTTAAATTTCCAGATTGCGAATTGGTCTTCTATCACGAGAATCACTCAATCACTTCAATTAAAGAGAAAGCTGCGTTAGTTAAAGCTGTATTACATCTAAAAATTTACCACTACACAGAGGATTTTCTAAGACTACGGTTTCACACAGTATCTTAAGGATTAGGGTTTATGACAGCACTACAAATTGTTCAAACACTCGATCGGATTCTGCAACAGGAAAATATCCGCTACTGCCATTGGAAGAGTAATGAGCATGTGGATGCAGCGGTGGAAGGGAAAACTGATCTGGATGTTCTGGTCGATGAAACCGAAAAAGAACATCTCAGCCGGGTTCTGACTCAAATTGGCTTCAAATATTTTGAAGCTATTCCGTGTCGCCGGTACGTTGATATTGATGATTACCTGGTAGTCGATGCAGAAACAGGTGCACTGGTACATCTGCACCTGCACTACCGCTTAGAGCTGGGAGAAAAACATCTCAAAGGCTACCACCTACCATGGGAAGATCTAATTTTGACCAGCCGGCTCTATGACACTCCCCACAATGTCTACATCGCAGAACCCAATATTGAGATGATTTTGTTGATTGTGCGAGTGGTGCTGAAAGTGAGGATGCGCGACCGCCTCAATACACTGTTGGGACACAACTATTTTGACGGAGACTTCATCCGCGAATATCGCTGGCTCAAAGAAAGAATTGACGTCTCTAAGGTGGAATATCTCAGTACCGAGTTGATGGGAGCTGCAGCTGCGCAGTTAGTTCTTCAAGCGATCGAGTCTGAAGCACAGCTTGGGCAACTACTGAAACCGGGAAATGCGATTGAAGCCGCTCTGCGACAGTATCGTCGCTATCATCGATTGGTCTCTACGGCGCTACGCTGGCGACGTGAAGTTGAATATCTTTCCTATCGCGTCCGGCGCAAGTTCTTTGAGGCTCCAGTGACCACTCGCAGAACACCCACAAAAGGTGGTTTAGTCGTCGCGATTTTGGGCGCTGATGGTTCAGGAAAATCAACAGTCACGTCTGAAATTACCCGCTGTCTGTCACAAAAACTAGATGTGTTTCCAATATATTTAGGCAGTGGAGACGGCAAGGCTTCGCTGGGACGACTGCCTTTGGTTTTAGTCAGCAGAGCTGCTCAGATGCTACGGAAAAAACGATCGAGTGCTTCTGCTCAGCCGCAGCCAACGTACTCTGAAAGTGCTGCACCCCCAAAGTCAAAGCTGTCGAGCTTAATGAGAATTTTGTGGGCTACCACCCTGGTATATGAAAAGGAAGGTAAGGTGCGGCAGTCGCGAGTTGCCCGCGATCGCGGCATGATTGTGATTTCCGATCGCTATCCTCAAACCCAAGTTTTAGGATTCAACGACGGGCCTCTACTCAGCAGCAACAATGGTCAAGCCGCTAATTTTCCCCGTTCGCTGCAACAGTGGGAACTGACGCATTATCAAAACATGGTCGAAACCATGCCTCCTGACTTGGTGATTAAACTTAATGTGACACCAGAAGTTGCACTAGCTCGCAAGTCAGATACCCCCGCTGATGTAGTTCGGCAGAAGGTTACAGCGGTAAAAGATCTGAAATTTCCTCGGCAAACCCGCGTCATTGATATTGATGCTACTCAGCCTTTGGATCAAGTGCTGCTCAAAGCAAAATGGGCTGTTTGGGAGAATCTCCAATGAACGATTTATGCCCCTTAGTCGTTGAATTTGTCGGCTTGCCTGGTGCTGGCAAAACAACTGTGTTTCGTGAGGTTGTTGCACGGCTAAGACGCGAAGGCATTGCCGTGATCCCCCGAGATGAAATGTTGCAACAGTGGCAAAGTTTATCCCTGCTGCAGCGGCTACTCCGCCTGATTCCACAAACCCGTAACCAGTGGAGTGTACTGTGGCATTCGGTGAGATTTGCGGCTCAGGTTAGACCAATCAACCTGGCTAGCTTTCATAAGGTGGCTCAATTATTTGCCAATATCAGCCGGCTAGACGCGATCGCACCCTCTCAAGGTTGCGGTGTCATCCTGCTCGATCAAGGACTATTGCAAGAGGTTTGGTCGGTTGGGATTACAGGCAACTTTCCCAGCTCAATGCAGATCCAATCAGAACTGTCTTGCTTACTGCGACAACGGCGGATGGCAATCGTTGAATTCAACATTGATGTTGAAACCGCGTTAGGTAGAATTCAGAGTCGGCCAACTCAAGAAAGTCGGTTCGATCGAATGCCATCACAAGAAGCGCGATCGCGACTGCTTCAATATGAAGCTGGGTTGCAAGCCGTGATTCAGGGTACCAAAGTGTTTGCTCCCCGATTTATGGAGGTGGAGAGCACTCACTCCGTAGAGGAAAAAGCCAACAAAATTGTCCACTGGATTCATAGTCTAGTGACACAAGAAATGCCTTTGACATCAAACGTAAATTGATCAAAGGCAGCTTGTAAAAATAGTTTGAGTGACGTCTTGGAGTCATTACTAGAACAGGGGCATGCTCAGGGTTTTTCTTAAGCAACTGATTTTTACAAGAGACTAAAGCAATCGACTCTTAATTATCCCAGTAGTTTATGAGCAGCCTTGTAGCGCTTTTGCTGTGAGCGTAACTTAGACAAACTGGAGCCAAGTGCTGAGGAGTGCGATCGCCTTGAATTAAAGAGAGCTTTAGCATCTCCACAGCAATGATGCTTCTCTCTTTGACCATGTACCGACACACAGGAGAACGTTTGAAAGATGGCTACATTAATTCGTACTACCCTAACATCTCAGTTTGGGAAACCTAGTCCTGATCCATCCGGCATCACATTCATCGGGCATACC
>CASBQJ010000558.1 GCA_949127705.1 Synechococcales cyanobacterium PMM_0085 | reverse complement strand
GTTCGCCGTAATTCTTGGGTGCGCGTCCTCAAGACATTGTGCGTGTCTACAGCCTGACGCACCACGACTTTTAGCTCTTCATCATCCCAGGGCTTTGTGACATATTTGAACACCTTACCCGAATTGATCGCTTCCACCAAGTCTTCCACATCGGTATAACCAGTGAGGATAATGCGGATGATGTCTGGGTAGCGAGTTGCCGTCATGCTGAGGAACTCAGTCCCACTCATAAACGGCATCCGCTGATCGGAAATGATCACGGCGACCTCGCCCTCGCTCGCCAAAATTTCTAGGGCTTCATGCCCACTCTCTGCCCTCAGCACCTTGTAGTCACGATGAAAGGTGCGGTAAAGCAAATCTAAATTGTCTGGTTCGTCATCCACGACCAGAATTTTTGGCTTAATGAGGGGTTGGGATATCATGCACCGCTCTCCTGCGACCGGGGCAGTTAGCTAAAGGGAAGGGTTGAAATAGGTGGCGACGGGTAGGCTGGCCAAATCTGGATCTGCCCTGCCATTGATGGTCAAAGGTTAGAAGATACAACGGTAAATGATCCCGGTAGAAATGGCTAGCGGAGTCAGGACTAGACGCTAAAGTATGCCCCAAAGCTGGATATTTCGAACCAAGCCTGTGCCCAACGTCCAGCGTCTCAAGCCGCTTTAAGGCATGTCCTAGGAGGTTAACCCGTTGACTGAAATGGCGATCGCCCACTGGTTTACGTTGCCATCCTCCAAATACGATCCTGATTGCTCTAGCTGCCTCAGAATCAAAAAAATTATTTCCTGAACATGCACCCAAAATTGGCTCAGTCTTGATGCGGTGCTACTGATTCGCAGCGCCATCTAGCTAAGTTTAATTGGCACTACCCACAAAAATTAGTCCAGCACGCACTTCCTAACCAATACAGTATATCTTGAGCCTCATCCGTATGATTACACTAAGATTTGCTTCCTACCGGTCAAAAAGTCAGCAGTGCCATTGAACATGGGGTGAGCTAATGTTTATCTAGGTACAACCGTCTCACCTAGGTGGGCAATTGAGTTGAATGCCCCGAGTTGAATGCCCTGAGTTGAGCGCGCGCAAGTTTAGCTACCGTAGGTTGGGCATCTTGCCCGCGCAGGCTGGAAGCCTGCACTACGAGCGGTAGGCAGATTTACGCCTCAGGCTCCTAGCCATGCCACAGTCAAGTACTTACCCCATAGCCCCTCATGTCCGGTTCGCATTTCGATCAGCTTTTCTGTAGTTCGACGTCCCCTGATCTATCTACCAATTACCCGGTTGAGCCGGGTACTGTTTTGGTCAGAGCAGCGCGCTCGTCAGATTTACCTAACCTAGCAGAATTGCTAGCATCCGGTTTTCATGCCCAAGATGGGCTAATGGGCTGGGCATATCCTCTATTCCGCATGGGTATTTTAGAAGATTTACGTACCCGCTTCCGCTCATTTTCGCCTCACCATGTTTGTTTGGTCACTGTAGATCGAATCTCTGTCAGCGAAGATTCGAGAGCCCAACTGGCTGCTTCTCCTCCTCATGCCTCAACCAGCCATGCCTTGGTAGGGACAATCGAAATGAATTTACGCCATCCCTACTTTTGGCAAGTCATGGGCACTCGTCAACTATATATTTCTAATTTGGCCGTTTCCAAACACCATCGGCGGCAGGGCATTGCTCACCAATTGCTGCTCGCGTGTGAGCGTGTCGCGCTAGCCCAGGGCTTTCAGGATTTATATTTGCATGTGCTGGAAAACAACGTAGCGGCTCGTCAGCTTTACACCAAGCTGGGGTACGCGGTGAAAGCGTCGGAATGGAGTCCAACCGCATGGGTACTAGGACAGCCTCAGCAGCTTTTTTTGCACAAATCACTCAGCCCTTTGGCCGCCCAGAACAGGCCATAAATTCGATATCTTAGGGGTGGTAATGACAGGGGAACTTTACGGAGGCTTTAAAAGCGATCGCCAATCTTCATCTGAACTTTAGAACTTTTGGCGTTTATGCTCCCTCAGCACTAAACCATTACCCTAGAATAGATTTTGCTAAGGTTGTTTCCAGATAGAAATGACGCTCTAAAACCTAAGGAAACCATCGCTCGCAGATCAATTTATGCTGGAGTTCAAATTTATGGTTTCTCTAAAATTTATTCAAATTTATTCCCGAAATAGCCGAGTTGAAGCGGTAGACTGAAATATCACTTGTGACCCAACAGCTTACGCGTTCAGCCTCCAGGAAAATAGCCAGGAGACTCAGAAATGGATAGCGAAAGCGACCAGCGCTACCACCCCAGCTCCCATGAAGACCTTACGCTTGAGATGACATCGAGGCAAGTTGCGGCAGTGAATGGCAACACATTGCAGTCTAACGGCAATGGCTCCAACAATGGGGGCAAAGAACCTGGTGTTCCATTGCAGGTGCTCGACAGCTTAAATGCAGACGAGATTCTCCACCACATTCGAGCAGGTCACTTATTAGTGGTCAATAAGCGCCGCCGCAATGGGTTGGTGCTCTATAAACATTTTCATGCAGAATTTGCGGGTCCTGGGGCAGCCGTAGGTGGGTTGTTTGATCAAGATTGTCAAAAGGTGATTCCAGTGGATAACCTGTCACTGCTCTCACCAAAAACCCACGAAGATCGCCAGGAGGCGTATCTGATTCGGCGACAATGGATTCGGTTAACTCAACAATTTACCGACACCTCAGAATCAGTGGAGCGGGCCCAAAAAATTCTGAATCAGTTTGAAACCTATTTTGAGGCCAACACCATCGCCCGGATTCCAGATGAATCGTTTGCGTTGTTAGTGGGCGTCTTACCTCATACGGTTCGGATGGTGCGCCGCCCTAGTCGCCCTATCGGTAAAGTGAAGGGTCTCCTATAGCAGCCGCCTCTGCGTTGATAGCCGCAACGTCTAGACACAGGGGGACACTTTAATCCGACTGAGCTGGTTTTAACCCTCTTCAGAAGACGGTTGAAACGTAATCACCTCTAGATCCCATTCTGTTGTAGGCTGGAGGAACGGTCATTACAGCGTTTGCACAATCTTGGATCTATGGACGATAGTCTACTTCCGGTTGTATATCTCAGTGTTTTGCTAGTTCTGTTAGCTGGCTCCGGATTTATATTGTTCCGGCAAATTCTCAAAACTCGTAGAGTAGAGACAGCCCTAAATCGGCTACAAGAAAAGTTGTCCAAAGAAAGTGGCATGTCTCAGGACTACTACGAACTAGGCACTATCTATCTAGACAAAAAGCTTTATTCTCAGTCGATTTCCCAATTCCAGAAGGCGCTCAAAGCAAAAGATTTAGAGGGTGCTGAAAACGTCGCGCTACTTTATAATGCCTTGGGCTTTGCCCACGCGGCTCAAGAGCAATTTGATTTGGCAATTCGTCAATATAAAGAGGCGCTCGATCGGCAGCCCGGTTATGTAACGGCGATGAATAACCTTGGTTTTGCCTATGAGAAAAAGCAGCTCATTAATCAGGCTCTTGAGATTTATGAACAGGTTTTAGTGATTGAGCCAAAAAATGGCGCTGCTCTCAGGCGCGCCGAGTCTTTGCGCAAGCGGCTAGTTCCATCCACATAAGTTAGTCCGAATTCAGACTCTGGATCTAATCTGGAGATCTAGAATCTGAAATCGAATTAGCACTATCTAGAGCAGGGTATCTTTTATCGAAGATACCCTATTTTGTTGTGCAGCAGCTTTTCTAGACTGCGATCGCGAACAAAAACAACGCTGGTCGGATCATTACTGTATAGCTTCAGCCAGTCATCTTAGGACAAGGGACTTAAGCCCCTTGTTGGCTGACATGCTAACCTGCGTCCTAACGTTTGTGGCGACGGCTATATCGTTCTGTAGAGCCGCAGTTAATTGCAGCTTTGGGGGTACCGGGTTGAGATGGCAATAATTTTCCTGTCGAGAAATATCGTCTCTAAAATAGCAAGATTAAATGATCTATTTGACTCTACTGAGTGAGGGTTTGATAAATACAGTATAAATTTTGTGAGGACTTGAGGTTCTCAGGCATATCAAAAAAAACCTTCGATTTCATATCTATTCCTAATGTTAGACAAAACATTAATTAAGGTCACCAATTCTAAAAGATTGATGAATTCTGGATATTGAACTCGTTGAAGAGCGATCGCCTCATCCATACTCAGACAAAGAAGTAATTTGTGCTTTTATACACAGTTCAGCGCTGCTTTAGATCTAAGCCAAGCGCGAGAATGCGTTGGCTCTCGTTTATCCACTGCCTCGCTGTGCGCTATGTGAAGGCCAAAAAAATATTAAGTGTTTAAGCGTTATCGACTAGCTGCTAGCTAGAGATATTGGTGCTTTTACTGCGTTCAAACCTCTCCCATTTTATAGTTAGGAACCTGAAAATCCATGGCAATTTTTGACGGTATCGATACCTTTATTGAGCTTCAGACCGCAATTACTCAGGCCAATAGCAACAGCCAAGCAGACATCTTCAACATTACAGGAAATATTCTTCTCACCTCTGCCTTGCCGCTCATTAACGAGACTAATAGTCTTACCATTAATGGCGGTAACTTTACCTTGGATGGAGATGGTGCGTTCCGGCTGCTGTTTATTCAAAGTGGTACCGTTGCTCTTAATAACTTGACCCTGACCAAGGGGCGTGCCAAGGGCGGCGATGGTGGCGGTGGCGGTGCGGGCATGGGCGGTGCCATCTTTATCTTCAACGGCAATGTTACAGCTACTTCCATTACGATTAGCGAAAGTCAGGCGATCGGTGGTAATGGCATCAACGGCGACGTTGGCCTTGATGGCGGTCGTGGTG
>CASBQJ010000557.1 GCA_949127705.1 Synechococcales cyanobacterium PMM_0085 | reverse complement strand
CCGCGCCACCATCGCCCCATCACAGATGGAGAGGATGGCTTCCATTTGTTCGATCGCTTCGTGTTTCTCAATTTTGGCAATCACAGGCACATCTTTACCCGCGCTAGAAATCAATTCTTTGACTTCTAAAATATCTTGCGGGTTGCGGACAAAGCTGAGGGCAACCCAATCGACGCCTTGATCGAGTCCAAACATGAGGTCGGTGCGATCTTTGTCGGTCAGGGCTTTGATCGAGAGATAAACCCCCGGAAAGTTGACGCCTTTGTTGTTCGATAAAACCCCTTCAACCACCACTCGACAGTGCAGTTGCCGCGTGACGCGATCAACCTTTTCCACGAACATTTCCACCCGCCCGTCATCCAGTAAGATGCTGGCACCGGCAGGGACTTCGTCGGCCAGCGGATCGTAGGTCACGGAACTGATTTCTTGTGTACCTGCACAGGCGATGCTGGTCAGGATGTAGGGATCGCCCTTTTTGAGAATAATCGAGCCGTTCTCGAAGCGGCCTAGGCGAATTTTGGGTCCTTGAAGATCTTGCAGGATGCCAACAGGCTGATTTAGCTCAAAAGATATTTGGCGAATGGTGCGGATGTTGCGCTGATGGTCTTCGTGGGTGCCGTGGGAGAAGTTGAGCCGCAGGGTGGTCGCTCCAGCTTCGATTAGGCTGCGTAGAACTTCTGGGCTGCTGGTGGCTGGACCAATGGTGGCTACGATTTTTGTCCGGCGCAGGGAAGGTTGCGATTGCATGGGTTCCAGAAGTCTCTCAAAAGGATGGTTGGCGATCGCCCGTTGCACTAATGACAATCACTACCAGTGTCACTCTACAGTGATGCCATTGTCGTTGCCGGACAACACCCTCTCAATAATTTAGGGTAATCTCAATAATTTAGAGTAAATAGAGCCTCTGAGTTACAGCAATTTTCAATTGCATCCACGAAGCGGTGATTTCTGAGTCACTACGGTTGTACTACGGGTTACGTTAGCTGGCACATTTTCTCGCTATCCTAAACGTATGGTGGAAGTGTGCCCCAGCTAATGGCCTGCCCGTGACCCAATCATCTCAACTGATCCCGCTGCTCAAAACCCCCGATCGCCTCGAATCCCGCCTGAAGGAAATTCCTCAAGAGCCAGGGGTTTACTTTATGCGCGATGCGACAGATAACATTGTCTATATTGGCAAGTCCAAGAGCTTGCGGAGTCGGGTGCGCTCGTATTTTCGAGACGATGCTTATCGGGAACCCCGGACTGCGCTGATGGTTATGCAGGTAGTCGAGATCGAGTTCATCGTCACCGACACCGAAGCAGAGGCCCTGGCGCTAGAAGCAAATCTGATCAAGCAGCACCAGCCTCACTTTAATGTGCTGCTGAAGGACGACAAAAAGTATCCGTTTCTCTGCATTACCTGGAGCGACGAATATCCACGCATTTTTATTACACGCAAGCGCAAGCTCACCAAAGGTAAAGATCGCTACTATGGTCCCTATGTCGATGTGGGGCTGCTGCGGCGGACGCTGCATTTGGTCAAGCGAGTGTTTCCACTGCGCCAGCGCCCGCAGCCATTATTTAGAGATCGACCCTGCCTCAACTACGATATTGGGCGCTGTCCGGGGGTCTGCCAGCAGCTCATTAGCCCCGAAGACTATCGCAAGATTTTGATGAAGGTGGCGATGATTTTTCAGGGGCGGACGCAGGAGCTGGAAGATATTTTGACGGCGCAGATGGAAAAGGCGGCAGAGGAGTTGAACTTTGAATATGCCGCTCGCCTGCGGGATCAGATTCGGGGGTTAGAGTCGCTGGGGGCAGATCAAAAGGTGCAATCGCCCGATGATACGGTGTCACGAGATGCGATCGCCCTGGCCGCCGATGATCATCACGCCTGCATTCAGCTATTTCAGATTCGAGCCGGGCGGCTGGTGGGACGGCTGGGGTTTGTAGCCGATGCCCAATCGGGCACCCCCGGAGCTATTTTGCAGCGCGTACTCGAAGAACACTACCAGAGTGTGGATGCGGTTGAAATTCCGACCGAAATTTTGGTGCAGCACGAGTTACCCGATAGCGACATTTTGGCGGCATTTTTGACCCAGCGCAAAGGCCGCAAAATCTCAGTCTTTTTACCCCAGCGCCAAACCAAAGCCGACATGATCGACATGGTTGAACGCAACGCTGGGTATGAGCTAGCGCGCACCCAGCGCTTTGCCGATCGCAACAACCAGGCCATGCTTGACCTGGCAGAAATTTTGGACTTGCCCGACTTGCCCCACCGGATTGAAGGCTACGACATTTCCCATATTCAAGGATCAGATGCCGTTGCCTCACAAGTCACGTTCATTGACGGGCTGCCGGCCAAACAGCACTATCGGCATTACAAAATTAAGAACCCAACGGTGCGATCGGGACACTCCGACGACTTTGCCAGCATGGCCGAGGTAATCCAGCGACGGTTCCGGCGCTACGCCCAAGATCCCAATCTGCAACGGGTGGGCAATGCCGATTTCCCTGACCTGGTCATGATTGATGGGGGCAAGGGGCAGCTCTCTGCTGTGGTAGAGGTATTGCGCGAAATGAATTTGATGGAAGACGTAAAAGTAGTGAGCCTCGCCAAACAGCGCGAAGAAATTTTTCTGCCGGGGGAAACCCTGCCCCTGACGACTGAAGCCGAACAACCCGGTGTGCAGCTACTGCGACGCTTGCGCGATGAAGCCCACCGGTTTGCCGTTAGTTTTCACCGCCAGCAGAGAAGCGATCGCATGCGTCGCTCTCGGCTCGAAGAGATTCCTGGACTGGGGCACCACCGCCAAAAACTGCTCCTGGCTCACTTCCGCTCGATTGACTATCTGCGTGAAGCCACCGTCAGCCAAATTGCCGAAGTCTCCGGCATTGGCCCCAAAATGGCACAGCAAATTTACGAATATTTCCATCCACAGGCCGCAGTGGATGACTCGGGCGAAGCCCTAACCCAAGCGGGACGTTGACACCCAATTAAGTAGACTCGCTCACCCGTTCTACCGCAGACGGGCTCACAACCTGGGTCAACGGATCGATCGCCAACACCCGACACTGATCTGGTGGGAAGCTGAGCTGCACCAGTTGCCCCGAGGCGAATTGCTCAGCCTGGTCAGTGGGCACGTCTACATTTAAATAAAATTCGCCGACTAAAACCGACAGGCGAACCGTGGAGCCCAGAAAGGTGCGGCTGGTAATCAGTCCGCTCATCAGATTGG
Organism: Synechococcales cyanobacterium PMM_0085; assembly: GCA_949127705.1. Taxonomy (GTDB): domain Bacteria; phylum Cyanobacteriota; class Cyanobacteriia; order Elainellales; family Elainellaceae; genus CASBQJ01. The sequence goes on along the minus strand of CASBQJ010000557.1, from coordinate 7,687 downwards.
TGTGTTGGGGGGCGATCGCGTCGCGAGACAAAACCGTGATACTTTCTGGCCTAATGAGAACCACCACGCGAGAGCCAGCGGCTAGCTCAGTCGGTTGAGTTAACAAGAATTCATCGGCTAGGCTGGTCTGGGGATGGGTGTCTACTTGCACTTTCCCGTCTAGCCACAGGCCGGGGATCTGATTGGTGGCACCGATGAAGGACGCGGTAAATGCCGTGTGGGGAGTCAGGTAGATTTCTTCGGGGGTGCCCTCTTGCTCAATGTGCCCCTGCGACATCACGACGACGCGATCGCTAATACACAGGGCTTCTTCCTGATCGTGGGTGACAAACAGCGTTGTGATCCCCAACTGTTGCTGAATCCGCCGGATCTCATTGCGCAGCTGCACCCGCACTTTGGCATCAAGCGCCGAAAGCGGTTCATCCAGCAGCAATACTTGGGGCGAAAAGGCCAGCGCTCGCGCCAGCGCCACCCGCTGCTGCTGCCCGCCCGACAGTTGATGGGGATAGCGATCGCCCATGGTTCCCAGCCCCACCAGCTCTAGCATTTCATCCACCCGCTGCCGCTGCTGGCCCTTGTTCTGTTTTCGCAGGTGCAACCCAAAGGCAATATTGTCTGCTGCTGTCATGTGCGGAAATAGACTGTAGGACTGAAACACCATCCCCATATCGCGCCGATTGGCAGGAATTCGCGTAATGTCCTGCCCCGCTATCAAAATCGTGCCGCCTGTGGGCTGTTCAAACCCGGCAATCATCCGCAGAATGGTTGTCTTGCCACACCCTGAAGGCCCCAGCAGCGAAATAAATTCTCCGGCCTGAATGCTCAGGTTCACCCCCTGCACTGCCATCACAGAACCATAGGATTTGCAGAGGTGCGTCAGGGTGAGGTGCATGGGAAGAAGGAGGAGGAATATGATTGATCAAACGCAACGGATGAAGCGTGTTCGGCAAGGTCGAATCCGCTTCATTTTTTACCACGTCCTAAAATCTGCACAATGCCGATCGCACCCCAGGTAAGGGCAAAGCTAACGACCGCCAAGGCAGACGGTTCGTAGACTTTGCTGCTAGCCAGCAGGTTCATGTAAGGCCCAAAGGCGGGTTGAGCCAGCAGGGCGGCAATGGTGAATTCGCCCATGACAATGGCAAAGGTGATGAAGGCACCGTTGAGCAGGGCAACGCGCAGGTTGGGGAAGATGACGCGCCAGATGATGGTGCCCCAGTTGGCACCTAGGCTTTGGGCAGCTTCGGTCAGGGTTTGGACGTTAATGGCGCGCATCCCGGTATCGACGGCGCGGTACATGTAGGGAAATGAGAGGATGACGTAGGCGGCGGTCAGCAGAATCCAGCCGCCGGAGCGGTTATTGAGCAAGGTGGTGCTATAGGTGCGAATTAGCCCAAACACCAGCACCACAGCGGGCACAACGAAGGGCAAGAGGGTAATTAATTCGATCACGGGGCGCAGGCGAGGCAGCCGCAGCTGCACCCAGTAGGCCGTGGGCACAATGAGCACCATGCTGAGGGCGATCGCCGCTACCCCGGTTAGGGCTGAGAAGGTAAAGCTTTCAAAAAACTTGGGATCATTAAAAATATTGGCATAGGCAGTGAAGCCAAGTGTGTCCTTTTTGGCACGCAGTGAAAAATCAACGGTGGCCAGCAGAGGAATCACAAAATACAGCGATCCCAGCGTTAGCCATAGCCATGACCAGCCCTGCTGAGATCCTGTGCCCTGCTGCTGCATCTGCCGAGTCATTTCACCCACCTCGCCGTGCGCTGCTGTAGCCACGAGTAAGCCGCGATCGATAGTCCCATAATCACCACCATGCCCAGCGCTAGGGCATTGCCCAACCCAGGGTTTTGCAGAGCATCGCCGCTAATTTGGGCACCAATCAAAATGGTCACCAGGTTAATTTGTCCGCCGGTGAGGGCGTAGGCGGTGGCATGGGCACCGAAGGCATTGCCAAACAACAAGATCATCGTCCCCAGCAGCGACGGCATCAGAATCGGCAAGGCCACATAGCGCCAATATTGCCAGGAGGTGGCTCCCAGATTCTCAGACGCCTCGCGCCACTCGCGCTTAAGTCCATCTAGGGCAGGCACCAAAATTAAAACAGTCAAAGGAATCTGAAAATATAGGTAGGTGATCGCTAACCCCCAGAAGGTATAGAGGTTAAATCCACCCTGGTACAGGTCGATCCCCACCTGATTTAGCCAGCCTGTGACGATCCCTAACCGCCCTAGTGTGGCAATGAACGCAAACGCCAGCGGCACCCCCGCAAAGTTAGAGGCCACGCCAGAAAACGTCATCAGCAGCGATCGCACTCCCCCCGTCAACCCGCCGACCGTAATCGCATAGGCCATGAGTGCCCCCACAATGCCGCCAATCAGCGCTGTCACCACACTCAGCTTGATGCTGACCCAATAGGCCGACACAATTGTAGGCTGGCGTAAATCGAGCAGGTTTTGCAGCGTCAAATGGCCTGCATTGTCTTGAACGCTGCGAATGGCAATCGAAGCCGCCGGGATCAGCAGGAAGGCGATCGCAAATCCGAAGAATGGCACTACCCCCAGCCAATCCCAGGGGCGATCGGCGTTGGCGAAATGCAATCGTACGGCGGCGATCGGCCTAAAGGGCTGCTTAGATGGCGGAAATAGCGTCATTCTTTACTTCACATCGGCTCCTACTACACTATCCCAGTCCTTTGTGATCGCGTCGTTAGCAGGCGTAATCTGAGCGGCGGTGGGGAATGCCGCCTTACTGTAGATCGCGGGATCGGGCAGCTTCGTCATCAAATCAGCTGGGATGACTTTACGTTGAGACAGATCATCAAAGCGAACCGGGCGAGAGTAACCCTTCAGCCAAATCAGCTGCCCCTCATCCGAATAGAGATGCTCCATCCAGAGGCGCGCCGCATAGGGTCGGGGAGCAGAAGCGCTAATGGCTTGCACATAAACACCCGCCAGCAGACCTGTTTTAGGCAAAACCACAGCAATTTCAGGATTTCCTGCCGTTGTATCACGGTTTGCCAGCGCATTGTAATCCCAGCGCAGGGCGATCGGGGTTTCACCTTTGGCGATTGTGGCCGGTTTAGCAATCACAGGCAGGAGGTTGCCGGAAGCACTCAACTGCTTGAAAAATTCTAGTCCAGGTGCGGGATCGGCCAACGACCCGCCACTGCCCAACGCCGCTGCCCATACCGCGTTGATGGCTTGCCCCGACTTACGGGGATCGCCTGCCAGAGCAATTTGCCCTTTGTATTCTGGCTTCAGCAAATCTGACCAGTCTTGAGGAATATTTTTGACGACCTGCATGTTTACTTCAAACGCCATGACGCCGTAATAGTCGCCAAACCAATATCCTTCTGGATCCTTCAGGGAATCGGGAATCGTGTCCCAGGTTTCTACTTGATAGGCTTGCAGCAGCTCTGCCGTCTTAGCTTCTTCACCAAATTTAAAGGCGACATCAATCACATCAGGATTTTGTGGCCCGTTGTTGCCCTTGTTGGCCTTGATCGCTTCAATTTCATCCGCAGAACTAGCATCAGGATTCAGATCATTCAGTTTAATGAACGGGTATTTTTGCAAAAAGCTAGCTTTCATTTCTTTGTAATTTGCCCAATCATCTGGCAGGGCAATGATTGAAAGCTCCCCTTCTGCTTTTGCCTGTTCAATAATGGCGTTGAGTCCACCTGCCGCCGCTGCCGACACAGGCAGTCCACCCGCAGCACTGGTGGCAGGAGATGCAGCAGGCGCACTAGCCACAGGAGACCCAGCAGGCGGCGTTGCCCCTTGCTGGGCGCAGGATGCCAGCACAGCACCGCCAAATCCAGCCGCACTCCAGCTCAGGAATGTTCGGCGTGATACCCTGACTGGGGGCATAGATTGATCATCACTGGAGCGAGTCATATTAGTCTCCTCAAAGGTAGATTGTTTCGGGTTTGAGATTAAAGATTTTCCATACAAAAGAGTTCTTTTACCGCCTCATCCCAGCATTTGGGGAGAACGCGCTCAATCCAGTACACCATCTTCAGTTAAACTTCAGATTACTTAATCAATAAGAGCAGGTTAAGACCTGACCTCCGCCTTGCCTATAGGCATGTTTGGGTCTGACCGAGCTGGCCTTGAGCGATCGCCAGATCACAGTTTGAGGATGCGCAGAAACAATACCTAAAAAGCGGTGCCATCCTTTGAGGATGCCACCGCTTTAGCTTAGATAACCGTTAAAAAATATCTCAATCCACCGACTGACGATTAACCTTACAGACACTGAGAATGCGTTGGTCGTTGTCGCTAACTGCACTGATTGCATGAAAGCCCTCTAAGCTCAGAGGCGCGATCGCCTCATTACCATTAGTCGCTACTGAGCCTGTCGTCTCTAGTGCGACTGCGTAAGGATGCACCGTTTGTTCATAAGTATCAACAACGTTCAGTGCTAGCTGCTGAGCTTGCACTTCACCATAAAAACAATCGAAGGATGAAGAGGGCATGTAAAATGCGCCAATTACCTGCTGATTGTTAACTTCAAATACCATGTAGGCAGAACCAATCTGCTCAGCCTCAGGCGATTGGCCATAGAGGTAAACTCCATTTGGGAGCCGTTGGCTAACGACCTGCATACCCATATTGGCGCGGGCAACTTGAGTCGATGGCACATGAGGCGCTTCAATTCCCTGCGCCGGACTTAGAGCCGCAACAGCAAGACCCAGCGTTAATGCTAGAGCAGTGATGGGTCGCTCTAGATGATTCAATAAAGGCTTGAATGATTGGAAGCGATGGGTAGATAGGTTCAGCATCGCGATCCTCCTAAGAATAAGGTTAAACGTTACATAAACGGTGGGCGATGAAGCTGCCAATGCACTCTATATAAAGAGTGTAGGCGCTTTGCCTAGCCCAATGAACAGACTTCACAACTCTTGAAGAATATTGAAAAATATTGCTCAAAAGCGGAGATTCTTGATACGGCCTGATGTCTATCTGGGCTTGTAGTAGAGCTACAACGCAGTCTTGGCAAATTCCAGAAAAAACAGAAAGTTCTTTTGAAAATAATCTGGATGGCTAATCCGATTGAATTGGAGCAAGGAGCAAGACGTTAATAGCAAGCTTGACCTTAATTTATGACACTCAGGGCGATCGCACTTCCCCCCTATGGGTTACCTAATCAGGTAGTAGGGGTGAGATTGCTCTACATTGAGTTACTACATTGAGCTAGATGAAGTTAGATTGAGTTCAGAGCAATTGGTCTCAGAACCAGCAGAAAATCGAGTGAGGGAATAGCCCTGAAACTCGAAGTCCAACCATCCTTTATTGATCCCACACCCACTGGTTTAGAAAAATGCATCTCAGGACACTTATTCAACTGTCTTAAACCCTTGGGGCGATCGGCCTGCCCCGATAATGAGATCCTGATTTTAAAAACTTAAAAACTGTGGGTGTGCACCGCACACCCACAGCAAACTTGAATCTGAGCTGCACGCCTAGTCAATCTGTCAGCGTCAATCTGTCAGCCGCTATCAGCTTAGTTAACTGGCTAAATAGCCGCGCACATTGACCTTGCGGCGGCGTAGATGCTCTAAGGCTTGGCGTTCCAGTTGCCGGACTCGTTCCCGGCTAATGTTCATTCGCTGTCCTACTTTTGCCAACGATAGCTCGTTGCCATCCTCTAGGCCAAAGCGCAGTATCAGCACTTCTCGCTGTTGAGGCGTTAGCTCGGACAGCAAGTTTTGGATATCCTGCCGCATCGATTCATGGACTGCGTAGTTCTCTGGAGAGGCGGTGTCGTCTTCTAAGAGATCTTGCAGCTCTGTATCTTGGTTATCGCCAACCTTGAGTTCTAGCGAAACGGGCTGCCGCGCCAACATCAAGAACTCTCGAATTTGCGCGGGCTCTAACTCTAACGCTTTGGCAATCTCGGCTGGAGTCGGACTATGACCCAACTGCTGGGTCAATTCTCGCTGCACCTTTTTGATTTTGTTGAGCTTCTCGGTAATGTGGATTGGCAACCGGATGGTTCGCGCCTGTTGGGCGATCGCCCGCGTAATGGCTTGACGAATCCACCAATAGGCATAGGTCGAGAACTTATAGCCGCGCATCGGGTCAAACTTCTCAACGCCGCGCTCTAGACCCAGAGTGCCTTCCTGGATCAGATCCAGAAACTCTAGATTCCGCTTCTGATACTTTTTGGCGATCGCCACCACTAGCCGCAGGTTAGCCTCGATCATCTTTTGCTTGGCACGGCGACCTTCACGCAGGATTTTATCAAGTGCTACCTCGTCAAGCGCTGTCTGTTGCAGCCATTCTTCACGGGTTGGCTCACGAGTCAGATCGTCTGCTAGCTTCTCTTTTGCATCCAGAAGCGCCATCATTTGCTGCACCTGCTTCCCATAGACAATCTCCTGCTCATGGGTCAGCAGAGGCACTCGGCCAATTTCATGTAGATAGGTACGCACCATATCTGCCGTGAATAGGGGCTTGTGAGTCTTAACTGTCGTATTTACGGTTGCCATGGATGCGAAACTCCGTCGAACAAAACGTGGAAATCGAAAACTGGAAATCATTAACCGTCTAGCCCTTGAGGCCAGATCAGAAACTGGGAAATCGCAACCTAGCCCACTCGTTGAAGTAGGCGTTGCACATAGCAATTGAAACAAACCCAGGTGAAGCGCCGCGAAAACCAGATGAACCAGGAAAACGTTGCATCTAGCACTTCTCCCGCAACAGCCATGCTGCGTACAGGCTCCGAGAAGGCTATTGAATGAAAACTCTAAAGTCTGCTACAGCGATCGCACCCGCTTTGTCATGATTGTCAATCCAATCTGGGGCGTCAAGAATATGAAGTCGTTATGAGTTTATGCTGTTACAAGAATAATACAAGTTTAGGCTCCAGTAAATAGATAGGGACTCATCCGATAGGGTGAACTTCGAAGGTGAATGTTAACCGATGAGCTAGCTTGAAACCCCTTCTAGCTAGGCTCCTTCGCCTTTTTAGCTATCTTTACCGCGATCGCGATCGCGATTAACCCAACTAAAAATCACTGAATCTGGTCTGCTGCATTAGCCAAACCAAAGGATTGATAGAGGATTTCTGGATGAACTTGTAACGTCACTCGCCATTAGGATCTAATACGTGTCATAGGCATAACTGGTTCCTTTTCTAGTCTCCTTTGCGTGAGCGCACGGTTGCGGTGCCTCGGGGGTAACGCTCAAGCAATATTGGCTGGAGCACTTACACGTGTCTGGCAGGTGTCTGGCAGGTGTTCTGGTTGTTCTACTATTCTGGACTGTTCAGTCTAGCATCAAGTACGGGTAGTACGACGAGAAAACCGAACGGGAAGGCGAGCGACGAGGGTCGGTCTTCAAAAGCCCAAATCGGCTTTGGCCGCTTCTGAAGCCCGGAAGACCGTAGCGTTGGGCAGGTCTTCCCAGGCGGTGGCACCGATGGCGGCATAAAAGGCGTCGTCGTAGGGGCGAGTGCGGATGACGACGGGCATGGGAACGGCATGGCCGAGGATCATGGCCTGCTGTTTAGAGTCTAGTTTTGCTAGGACGGAGCGTAGAGCTTGCCCACCAGACACCCCTGTAAAAATAGCTTCGATGTCTTTTTCATCGTTGAGCAGGGCGGTGATGCGGGTGCCAATTTGAGACATGACTTCGTTGTCGATCCCGGAAGGGCGCTGATCGACGACCAGCAGGGT
>CASBQJ010000556.1 GCA_949127705.1 Synechococcales cyanobacterium PMM_0085 | reverse complement strand
GTAGGCATAGTCTAGCCCTTGCAATAGGTCGTTGATCCCGGTAAACATAGGGTCGGCTAACAAAATAAAATCGGGGTGTTCTTCCGGCGACACCCCCACCAAATCAACCCACTGACCCGGAGAACTGTCTAAATCGGGTAGCTCATCTGCGGAAATATAGAACGTGTGCAGCTTCACGTCTGGCAGCCGCGCCAGGGTTAAACTTAGCGCGGGTTCCCCTTCTATCTCTTGAATCTCGCCATCAGAGTCTACGCCGATAACACCGCCACCGCTACAGCCCAACAACAGCGGCAGAGACAGGTGCTCTCGCAGCAGCGGCAACAGCCGAGAATATTCACTGGCAAACGCAGAAGAAATGAACACCAGTCCCAAGTCAGCCGGAGTTTGGAGTGCTAGTTGCGTTTGTTCTACCACGTCTTTAACGGCGGCTTCCAAAGATGCACGGGTTGACAATGCATTTGCCCATTTCATGCGGTCAGTCACAGGATTTATCCTTTTGTGTTACCAATCGAAGCTGATTCAGCCACATAAGACCTATGCATTTGTCTTATCTATAACTACTCAGTCTTATTTATCTATATTATTCAGACTTATATAGTAACGGTAACAGTCAATTCATCGGTATTGCGGCTGAGTAGCGGGACTAAAGTGAGAGACGGCTTCACATTTATTTCCTGGCTCATCCGTAGGTTTTGCGCATTCGGTAGCAGGTTTTACAGGCAGTTAGGGGCGATCGCACGCTAGCATGGGGTGAGCTGCCATCCCGTTGCAGAGTTCCCAGCAGAGTCTTATACTCTGTTAAAAGAGCAACCTAGATGCCATTGCTGGCTACGGGTTGCCCCAAACGGAATGTCACATTGAATGTCTTAACCTTAAGACTTTTGGGCGAGTAGTCTGACCTCTTGATTGATTAGGCTACCCTAGAGTTGACGTTAACACTATCTAATTGTAGAAATTTAGAGCTACTGAAATCTATGAGCGATATTCAATCCAAAATTCAAGAAGAGCGCAGTGAAGCTCGTGAAGTATGCGAGATCAAGGGCGACGGTTCGGTAGAATGTGCCGCCGCCTGGGATGCTGTGGAAGAGCTACAGGCTGAAGCGTCTCACCAGCGCGAAAAAGACCATCAGAAAAACTCGCTTCAGCAGTACTGTGACGACAACCCCGATGCGCTCGAATGCCGGGTATACGACAACTAACGCTTAATTACTCTCTGTCTATCTGCAACGTGGGTGATAGGCATGTCCTGTCGCCCACTTTTATGCTGCGTGCAAGCGTCACTGCAAGCTAAACGGGGATGCTCAACGACCGTAGGAATATGACAGATTCTTTGCCTGTCTTATCGTTTCAATCTGCGCAGCCGCAGACCTGGCAGCTGCCCACTGCCGAGGCCACTCATAGATTTGGGGTGAGCCTAGGGCGATCGCTACCCCCAGGCAGTATTTTGTTGCTAACTGGCGATTTAGGCAGCGGTAAAACTACGCTAGTGCAAGGAATTGGGGCAGGGCTAGACATCACAGAACCCATCGTTAGCCCCACGTTTACCTTGATTAATGAATACCTTAATAGTCGCATCCCACTTTATCATTTTGACCTTTACCGCTTAGAACCCACCGAGGTAGAGGAGCTTCACCTACAAACCTACTGGGATGGACAGGAAACACCCCTAGGGATCGTGGCGATCGAGTGGCCAGAACGATTGCCCTATCTACCTGCCAACTACCTAAATATTTTGCTAACGGACGCTGCTGATGGCGGTCGTGTAGTTCGGTGGGCAGCGGTTTGAGCCATGGGGTTGCCATAGACTGAAGATGAAGCTTTTAAAGAAAAGCTGGTTTTATGTTTGTTTTATGACTTACTCTCATAATTGTGCGTTAAAGGTTACAAACCGATTAATCTAATCACATAGGAATTTTTCCAACAGCGAATCTCCTGGGGCAAGGAGCTAAATTCAGTCATTTGAATTTAGAGCAACGCCCCTAGTGCGGTTTGAGTGATCCGAAGAGTCTCCAAACTCGCTTAGAAACCTGTTGACAAAATATTCTGAACTGGGTGCATCAGTCCTTAAGGGGCATTGTGGGTCGTTTAATTTATTGCTTGACTTCAACTCAGCTATTTTCTTTGAAAGAGATCTGCCATAGCTCTTTCAAAAATCGGTAGATTTGAATTAGGATAGCGTCGGTTAGATCACCAAGATATAAAATCAGGGGATATTTTTTAGGTAGTCTCCCGCTTTCATTGCCGAGCGGGTCGGCATTTAGCCACGTCCGCTAGATGTTGACCCTTAAGACGTTCAACCTCACAGCACCAAAAGATTAGTCTCTTCGTTCAGAGACACCAGATATTTTTTGGGTTCTGATGCTGCAATTCTTCAGTTAAGCGTCTGTATGAGCAATATGCGCAGCACCGATAGAAGAGTATCTCAGTCTCGCAGGTTATGAGGTGAGCCTTTTGTGACTGCACAAATTGTGACTGCACAAAATGCCGTGGTGGCCATTTTGGGTCAGGTCTAGATCGAAAAAATGGTTTGGGCTCTGGGCAGAGTGGTCAACTTTCCATTCTGAACGTTTCACGTGGTTCGTCAGCCAACTCATTTAAAGGCTAACGTGCTGACGGCTAGAGCATACAGAGATTAGCCTCCTACTCTCACGGGCAGGAGCTTCGGTTACGATATCGCTTCACTGGGGAATGAATTTACTTTTAGCAGGAGTGCTCGGCTCATCTTTTAACCTCTAAAACGAATTTGTTTCTATTAATTGTCAAAACCTAGGTTTTGCGGTGGAACTAAGTTAAAGATTTTCCGTCAGGAGCTTCTTTGATTAGCGTTTTGTCTACCGACTGACCAGGTTGTAGGGGATTTTTTTGCCGATCCAAGGTTTTGCCAAGTTTGTGCATTTTAGTTCAAGCGAGATGTTGGGAAAAATGTCAATTATCCACCAATTACGTCAATATCACGAGCAGGGTAGGCCATGAAGACAAAAAATGACCTGATCAAAGAAGCTTGGCAGCTGCTTGATCGTTCTGTTGTAAATTATGGCGATCGCCCGGTAGGAACCGTTGCCGCCTGCGATCCCAGTGTTGAAGCACTTAACTATGATCAGTGCTTTGTGAGAGATTTTGTCTCCTCGGCTCTCGTGTTTTTGATGAGTGGCAAGGCCGATATTGTCCGTAACTTCTTGATAGAAACCTTGACCCTGCAAGGCAGCGAGAAGCAAATGGACTATTTCTATGCCGGACGTGGCCTGATGCCCGCTAGCTTTAAAGTAGTCACGGCCGAAGGTCGCCACTATCTAGTGGCAGATTTTGGTGAACATGCCATCGGTCGAGTCACACCCGTCGATTCATGCTTGTGGTGGATAATTTTGCTGCGAGCCTATGTGAAGGCAACGGGCGATATGGACTTGGCGCATCAACCCGAGTTTCAACAGGGCATTATCTGGATCTTGAAGCTGTGTCTGTCCGATCGCTTCGACATGTACCCTACCCTGTTGGTTCCCGATGGAGCCTTTATGATTGACCGCCGGATGGGGGTCGATGGGCACCCGCTCGAAATCCAGGTTTTGTTTTATGCCGCGTTGCAGTCGGCTCGAGAACTCTTGCTGCCGGGGGGCGATCGCGATATCCACATTCAAATCGTGAATCAGCGCCTCAGTATCTTGAACTATCACATGCGCCAGTACTACTGGCTTGACCTGAATCGCCTGAATAAAATCTATCGCTATAAAGGCGAAGAGTTCGGGGAAGCTGCCATTAATAAGTTCAACGTTTACCCCGACTCTATCCCCGAATGGGTGTTTCATTGGATGCCCGATCAAGGCGGCTACTTGGCTGGCAATCTTGGCCCTGCCCGTCTAGATTTCCGCTTCTTTGCCCTAGGCAATCTGATGGCAGTCGTGTGCTCTCTCACCAATGCTGAAGAATCGCAGCAGCTGATGGACTTGATTGAATATCGCTGGGATGACTTGGTGGGAAAAATGCCCATGAAAATTTGCTACCCAGCAGTGGCCGATCAAGAATGGAAATATATGACGGGCTGCGATCCAAAAAATACGCCCTGGTCTTACCACAATGGCGGTAACTGGCCTGTGTTGCTCTGGCTGCTGGCCGCAGCGGCTCAAAAGACTGGCCGACCCGAAATTGCTAGGCGGGCGATCGCCATTGCCGAAGAGCGCCTAAGCCAAGATGAGTGGCCCGAGTATTACGACGGTCCCAAGGGGCGACTGATCGGTAAAGCCTCGCGCAAATATCAAACTTGGACGATTGCGGGCTACCTATTAGCCAACGAAATCTTAGAAAACCCGGCCAGCATTAACATCTTCTCGTTTGATGAAGACCCCGAAATGTTTGACTGGATGTATCGGCTACAGGAGTTCTAGCCTAGAAAGAATGAACGGGGAAGCATTGTTTCCCCGTTCATTCCTCTTGATTTAATCAAGCTACCTTGATTAAACCCGACCTTATACTCCCATGACGATACTGGCAGCTGCCGCTACGCCGACGTTATGCCACTGCCACCGTTGCTTTTTTCCCCGCTGGCTTGGGTGCCTCGGGTGCAGGTTCTGCAACTGAGCTGGTTTGCAAGGTGGCTTCGGAGAGTAGCTGCGTATACAGCTGACCCAAACGAGATGCCACACCCTGCCAGCTAAAGTTTGTTTCAACCCGTTGGCGACCCGCCTGCCCCAACTGATCGCGCCAAGTGGGATTGCTGAGAATGCGATCGATTGCCGTAGCAAACCCATCGACATCTTTCGGTGGCACTAGCAAGCCAGTGGCTTCGGGAATCACCGTATATTGCAAACCGCCGACATCACTGCCCACCACAGGAGTGCAGCTAGCCATGGCTTCGATCGGCACCAAGCCAAATGGCTCATAGTGGCTAGGCACTACAGAGACATCAGCGGCGGCATAGTATAGATGAAGATTTTCAGAACCCAGCCGGCCTGGGAAGTGCGTCATGTCGCTCATGCCTAACTCATGCACAATCGCCTCAATGCGATCGCGCTCTGTCCCATCACAGGTGCCCGGACGACTCCCACCGCCAATAATTAACCGTAAGTTTTCTTGGCCACGTAGCTTAGACTGGGCCATGGCGCGCACCAGTGTCTCAATGCCCTTGCGCGGGTCAAACCGCCCTACGTAAAGTGCGGTCTTATCGGCTTGGGGAATTCCCAGTAGCTGCCGAGCTTCGGCACGGCTAATATGACCAAAGCGTTCAATATCGGTGCCGCAGGGAATCATTTGAATGTGCCCCTGAGTCGAAACGTGCGATCGCATATGTTCCTGCTCTTGAGGACTGGTTGCCACCACACAGTTCACCGTTTCCAAGCACGTCCGCTCCACCGCTAAACGCTTCGACCCAATCGGAGGAATGTCACTGATCGACTGATATTTGATGGCTCCCAGCGAATGATACGTATGAACCTGAACGAGGGAAGGCTGCTGCCGCCTCAGCTCCATTCCGACCCAAGATGATAACCAATAATGAGTGTGCAGTAGAGAGTAAGAAATTTTTTGCTGCTGTTGAAACGCTTGAAATGCTTCAACAAACCTGGGCAAATAGTCAAACAACACATCACGTCCAATAAATTCAGCCGGACCAGCTTGGAGGCGAATTGTACGGCAGTTGGGCTGATGTTGAACAATCATAGGCTGTTCAGGAGCATTCCGGCGGGTGAACATGTCCACTTGCCATCCCTGACTTGCTAACATCTCACCGATCTGACGAACATAAACATTTTGCCCCCCTGCTTCCTCTTGTCCAATCTCGGCAGCAGGATCGCCACTAACTGAAATTAAGGCAATATGGCGCTTCTGAGTTAGAAACATGATCTTCACCTCATGGTTAACATTCTTGGCCTCACGCCCTTTGGAGATGAAAGCACGGCTCACTTCTCTAAACGGTGAGGCTAGGCACAATAAACTAACCTGTACTAGTCACGAGACATCAACGAGAACCGAGCTATTTCTAATCTCGCCATCCACCCACGAAACTAAATAGCGCGCTAAGACTAAGAGATACTCTCTGGTAGAAGAAATAAGCGGTTTTCCAAAACGCTAAGATTAAGGAAATCGCTACTATTGACCTTGCTACTTAAAAATCTGCCTTTGCACGGTTCAGTGCTTCGCTCTTGGGGTTGTCGGTAGAAAGTCTATCTCAATCATCTAGACCTGAATATGATCCATTATTTTTAGTGAGAGGATAGCGTACTTCAGACTATTTCGTCAACGTTACGTTAGCACTAGTTTCTACGTATAACTTAACTGAAGGCAACACTCTAATTGCGTGCTGCTAGATACGTCTTTAGAAATAAGTTGAGACAATACTATCGCCTGTTTACATTTAGGCGATGCTGGGCATCACCCATCGGTTGTCACGAATCCATCACTTGATTGCCGATTATTGAACGCTACGCAGGTTTTTATGCAGATGTTTAAAGTACCAGGAGTGGAGGCGTTGGCTTGCCTGCGCAGAGCGCGTATCGCCTAGCAATCCGAAATTTTTCCTAACGCCTCAGGCCGTCCTGGTTAGAAGGTGAGATGATAGAATTTAGGATATTCATATTCCCTATTTCCTATCGGAATACCGGGAAAAACGCTAAGCCGAATCCGTTTTACTTCATTTTCCATCCGCCATGTTGCCTACCTCCATCTCTGCCACAGCCAAAGTCTCTAAAGTAGAAGGAATCAAACAACGGAGTCATGGTCTGCGGGAGCCAGTCGCCACCGAGCTACTGCAAGACACGACCCACTTCAGTGAAGATGCGATTCAACTCCTCAAGTTTCACGGTTCTTACCAGCAAGACAACCGTGACAACCGGGTTAAGGGGCAAGAAAAAGACTATCAGATGATGCTGCGGACGCGGAATCCGGGTGGATTTATTCCGCCCGAGCTGTACTTAGCGCTGGATCAATTAGCGGATGAGTATGGTAACGGCACCATCCGAGCCACCACTCGGCAAGGGTTTCAGCTGCACGGCGTCCTGAAGAAAAACCTGAAGACCGTAATTGCGGCGATTGTGCATCATCTGGGATCGACCCTAGGAGCCTGCGGCGACTTGAACCGCAACGTCATGGCTCCCCCGGCTCCTTATAAGCATCGCCCTGAGTATGATTTGGCCTGGGAATATGCCAACAATATTGCCGATTTGCTGACGCCCCAGACGGGTGCCTACTACGAAATCTGGCTAGACGGAGAAAAAGCCATTTCGGCAGAGGAACATCCTGATGTGGTGGCAGCGCGACAGCGCAATGGCAACCGCACTATTTTTCATGACGGGGAAGAGCCCATTTATGGGATGCAGTACATGCCCCGTAAATTTAAGTGTGCGGTGACAGTACCGGGCGATAATTCGGTTGACCTGTTTTCCCAAGACGTCAGCCTGGTGGTGCTGACTAACAAAAAGGGCGAGCTACAAGGCTTCAACCTTTATGCTGGCGGTGGATTGGGGCGGACTCACAATAAAGAAGAAACGTTTGCCCGTGCCGCTGATCCGATTGGCTATGTCGATCAAGCGGATGTCTATGATCTGATCAAGGCGATCGTGGCAACTCAGCGAGATTATGGCGATCGCGCCGACAGGCGACATGCCCGCATGAAGTACCTAATCAACGATTGGGGCGTGGAAAAATTCCGCACTAAAGTCGAAGAATATTTTGGTAAACCGATTCAGCCCCTTCAGCCCCTGCCCGCGTTCAAATACCTAGACTTTTTGGGCTGGCATGAGCAAGGCGACGGCAATGTGTTCTTAGGCATTTCAGTTGAAAACGGTCGCGTCAAAGACGACGGAGCCTTGCAGCTCAAAACCGCGCTGCGCGAAATCGAGCAAAAATTTGCGTTGCCGATGCGGGTCACCCCCCACCAAAACATCCTGCTCTACGACATTGACCCGGCGCATCAGCCTGCCATTCAGGCTATTTTGACCCGCTGTGGAATTAAATCGGAAACCGATATTGACACGCTGGTGCGCTACTCCATGGCCTGTCCGGCGATGCCAACCTGCGGGCTAGCCATTACAGAATCTGAGCGAGCGCTACCCGGTGTCCTGCAACGCATCCGCAATTTGCTCGACCAAGTCGGTCTCAAAGACGAGCATTTTGTGATTCGGATGACGGGTTGCCCCAACGGCTGTGCGCGCCCTTACCTGGCGGAGCTAGGTTTTGTGGGGCAATCGTTTGAAGCCTATCAGCTGTGGCTAGGTGCCGATCCGCATCAGACGCGGCTGGCGCAGGTCTATATGGAAAAAATGAGCATCCATGATTTGGAGGTGACGCTGGAGCCGCTGTTGGTCATGTTTAAGCAACAACGCCAGCGCCATGAGAGCTTTGGCGATTTCTGTCACCGGATTGGCTTTGATCAGCTGCGGCAGTTTTCGGCTCAATATAGTTCTAAAATTGCGACGGCCAATGGCCGAATTCGCCGTCGGATTGGCGTGCGTGATGAGGTCTACACCGAACTGAAGGCGATCGCCACCACTCAGGGAATTCCGATGTCGGAGCTGGCGACGAGGGCGATTGAAGAGTACGTTGGCAAGCTGAAGGATGAGGGATGAGGGATGAATTAGGGAGTTTGAGATAAGTAAAATCCTGTAGCTTGGGTGAACGAGGGACGACTCTACTGTTTCACAAAAGCTATGGGATTTCTGCGTTTCTGGTACATAATTACTATGGACGCCTTCTCTACGGAGCCGCGTATGAGTGCGATCGCCCGCAGGTTGTCGGTGGCGGAGTTGAGCCAGCAAGTGTTGGAGATGGGTAAGTCGGGGGTGTACCGGGAGTCGGTGTTTGAGGCATTGCGCCCCATGGCGACGAAGGCTCAGATTCGACAGGCGATCGCCCATGCCAAAAAGTTTGGGCTACATTCGGTTGCCGATTTGCGCGATTCGCAGTTGGGCACCTATTATCAGCTCGATTTAGTCACCTATCAATCGCTTCAGCATTTGGTGGAATCGTCTTTGCCGCTGCTAGACGATGGCAAGGCATTGCAAAAGTTAACAGATGCGACGGTGACGGTGCAACGGATGTTGGCGCTCGTCAACGGGCTGGCTGTGGGGCTGGCGGTGCTCGCAATTGCCTGTAGCCTGACGGGGCAGGCTCAGCTTGGCTTTGGGCTATTTAGCGGGGCGCTGAGCTTGGGCGTGGTGTGGGCAATGCAGCGGGCGATCGCCCACACCACGCAATAGGTCTACCCAGAGGTCTACCCAGAGGTCTACTAACTCGGTTTGGACTCGATTTCTCCTTCGGCTTGATTGGCGATCGCCCGCAGTTGGTCTAGTGTCCCCGCATCTGCATCTTGCCAAAGACCGCGCTGATTTGCTTCCAGTAACCGTTCTGCCATGTCGCGCAGCGCCCAGGGGTTTTTTTGTTGGATGAATGCCTGCACGTCAGGGTCAAACACGTATGCCTGGGCGACGCCTTGATACATGTGGTCTTCTACGCAGTGAGCCGTGGCGTCGTAGGCGAACAAAAAATCTACGGTAGCAGCTAGTTCAAAGGCTCCTTTGTAGCCGTGGCGCATGGCTCCTTCAATCCACTTGGGGTTAACGACGCGGGAGCGGTAGACCCGAGCAATTTCTTCCGGCAGGCTGCGGATTTTGGGATTTTGCGGCAGGGAGTGGTCGCCGAAGTAGACCTCGGGGTTTTCGCCGGTGAGGCTGCGCACGGCAGCGGTCATGCCGCCTTGGAACTGATAGTAATCGTCAGAATCGAGCAGGTCATGTTCGCGGTTGTCCTGGTTTTGCAAGACAATTTGCAGGTTACTGAGCCGTTGGGCAAAGGCGTCGGGGGCGGTGCAACCTTCTCCTTGGCCTGTGTAGGCATAGCTGCTCCAGTTGATATAGGCGCGGGCGAGGTCGGCGTCATCTGTCCAGTTTTGTGATTCAATTAAGCCCTGAAGTCCGGCTCCATAGGCTCCCGGCTTAGAGCCAAAAATGCGGTAGCGCGATCGCTCTTCTGCCTCTTCTGCGGCCACTCCAGCCGCTGTCCAGGTTTGGACATCGTGCTGTGCTTGGGCCGCTAGCGGATTTTGCTCGGCGGTTTCCGATAGTTCCGACACAGCTGTTACCGCCTGATGAAACAGGTCAATTAGATTGGGAAAGGCATCGCGGAAGAACCCCGAAATTCGCAGCGTCACATCGACCCGAGGTCGCCCCAGCAACGACAGCGGCAGCACTTCAAAATCTACCACTCGCCGCGAGGCTCCATCCCAAACGGGCTGCACTCCCAGTAGAGCCAGCGCCTCTGCCAAGTCGTCGCCCCCGGTGCGCATGGTAGAAGTGCCCCACATCGAGAGTCCTAGCGTTTTGGGATATTCGCCGTTCTCTTGGGTATAGCGTTCAATCAATGCCTCGGCGGCTTTGCGTCCCACATCCCAGGCGCTTTCGGTGGGGATGGCGCGGATATCCACCGAGTAGAAATTGCGTCCGGTGGGCAGCACCTCCGGGCGGCCGCGTGTCGGCGCACCCGATGCCCCACTGGGCACATACCCTCCCGCTAGCCCCCGCAGCAGGTTGGTGAGTTCTTGCGGCGTGGCTAGCAGGTCGGGCAGGAGGCGATCGCGAATCCAGTCCAGGGAAGAAAAAGAAACAGGATCAGGGGTTGTGGCCTGCACAGGCGATTCGAGCGGGCTAATCAGTTGGTCTACCAGGGTAGCGGCGGTCTGTTCTAGGAGGGTAGTCAGATCTCCGGCGTTGCGGAGGCTAGAGGGCAGGTTGGACGGTGCGGGAATGACGTTAGCGATGTGGCTGAGTTGGTCAGGGGTGAGCGGCTCGGTCGGTGCGGCGGTGAGCGGATCGAAGTCGAGTCCCCAGGCTTGGGCGATCGCCCGCGTTAACCCCACGCGTCCGGGAGCCGGGTGGCGGGCGATCGCTACGATCAGGTCGCGCAATTGTCGGCCATCAGGGCACTGGCCAAAGATGTGGAGTCCATCGCGAATTTGCGATTCTTTTAGTTCGCAGAGGTAGCCATCAGCGCGGGTGATCAGTTCGGTGATGTCGGGTGGCAGGATCACTGGGGCGGTGATTTCTGCCTCGTCGCCGGCTGACCCCTGACGCTTCAGTCCGCGATTTGCCAAATCTAGATGCAGATTTTCTTGCACAATCAGGGCTTGAATGCGATCGCGAATCACCGACATGCGGCTGGGGTCAAGGCTCTGGGCTTCGTAATATTCGTCGATTAGCCCCTCCAACTGGTCGAGGGCACCGTAGAGTTCGGCGCGGGTCATCGGCGGGGTGAGGTGGTCGATAATTACAGCCTGGGCGCGCCGTTTGGCTTGGGAGCCTTCGCCCGGATCGTTGACGATGAACGGGTAGAGGTGGGGCATGGCACCCAGCATGACTTCGGGATAGCAGCTGTCGGAAAGCGCCACGCTTTTGCCAGGCAGCCATTCCAGGTTGCCGTGCTTGCCGACATGGACGATCGCCTGTGCCCCAAACTGCTGCCGCACCCAGGAATAGAAAGCGAGGTAGGCGTGGGGTGGGGCTAAGTCGGGGGCGTGGTAGTTGAGGGACGGGTCGAGGTCATAGCCACGGGCAGGCTGAATGCCGACGAACACGTTGCCCAGTTGAATGCCGGAAATGGCAAAGGACGCGGGCGCAGTGTCCAAAGCAGCGTCCAAGGCTGAAGCGTCTGATGATTGGGAGGCGATCGCCGAAATCGCCGTACCCCAGCGATCGCCCATCCCCTGCTGCACGGCGGCGGGTAGAGTCGCGAACTGCTGCTGATAATCGGCAACAGCCAGTGATTGGTATACCGGGCGATGACCCTGGCCTTCAGGATCGTTAGTGGTGCCAGCCGTGAGACGCTGAATCAGTTCGTCGCCAGTGGCCGGGATGTCGGTGAGCGTGTAGCCCGCCTGCTGCATGGCGTGGAGAATGGCGACGCAGCTGGCCGGGGTGTCTAGCCCAACCCCGTTGGCTAAGCGCCCATTGCGGTTGGGATAGTTGGCCAAAATCAGCGCGACGCGGCGATCGCCCACAGGGGTTTGCCGCAGGTGTACCCAATGCGCCGCCAAGTCTGCGACAAAGTGAATGCGATCGCCCACGGCTTCATAACCCACTACATCCGTTTCCAGGGCTGGGTTGTAGGTTTGCACAGCCTTGAATGACACAGCGCGGCTAATGATCCGGCCATCCACCTCGGGTAGCGCCACATTCATCGCCACATCTCGCGGCGACAGCCCCCGCGACTCGGTTTGCCACTGTTCCCGCGTGCCGCCGCTCAAAATTACCTGAAGCACTGGGACATTCAGCGCGTCCCACAGCTCCAAATTCAGCGACTCCGATTCCAGCCGCGCCAACGAAAAGCTGGTGGCATTCAGCAGCACCTGGATCGGTTCGCCGTCTTTGGGATGCAGCAATTCCAGCAAATCATCTTGCACTGCCGGATCGCGTAGCGAGGAGACGAACACCGGGACTGGCTGGAGGTGGCGATCGCGCAATGCCTGACACAGCGCATCAATCGGATCGGTATTGCCCGCGAGATAGTGGGCACGATAAAACAAAATGCCAACCTTGGCAGGTGGTGTAGCGGTCTGACCTGGCGCAGGCTCACCAGGTCTGCTCGCGCGCCAGTCGTAGACTCCTACCCGAGGAGCCGCAGCGGGTAACGGTGGGGTGTAGGGTTGGCCAAAGCAGCTCTGTGCCAAAAACTGAAGCGCATGAACTGTATTGGCAATGCCGCCCTCATTCAGATAACGCCAGAGTCGATTCACATCTGCCAATGACGCGGTGGAATGGCTGAGCAGTTCGGGGTCAGGGCGATCGTCACCGGGCAAGACAAACAGCTTGGCTCCTGTTTGTTCTACTGTTTGCTTCACCACTTCTAGCCCGTAAGACCAGTAGGCACGTCCACCCAACAGCCGCAGCACAATGACCTGGGCGTGCTCCAACACGTCTTCAGCGTAGGTGTCAATTGTCAGCTGCTGTTGCAGTTGCAGCAAATTGGCCACGCGCAGCGCCGGGAAATCGGCGGGCATCTGGGTAAATGCTTTGGCCAACGTTTGAATATCGGTATCGGCAGCAGTCAGAAACACAATGGGGGCAGGCGACTGGTCAATAAAAATAACGCCGTCAGTATTCGGATTCCAGCCGCCTGGGGTTGCTGCCAAACGATGCATGTTGTCTCCACGAAGGGAAAGGGTCTCAGCCAACTATCATAAAATCCTTACGCTTGGAAAGCTATGCAAACTTGCAAGATAGGATGAGTTAACTGTTGATTTAACTGTAATGTTCGCTACCCAAAAGTGCCACTGCTCAACGGTGAGCGTCTTGCCCAGAGTCGGTTCTTTTGCCTTCACCAAACCCTATGCCCACGACTGACAAGCCACCTCTATCTCAAGCGCTCTCACTGGTCACGTTTCGCCAATTGCGAGAGGCGCTGCAAAAGCTGGCGCAAACGGTGGAAGTTGGTGCGGATGCGCTGTGCCTCACTGAAGCCCAAGTTTTTTCTGACTCATCGCTGCCTCTACCGGGGGTAGATTACTTTACGGTGTTGGTATCTAGCTCGTTTAGCGCCGTGCTGACGGGAGAGCTGGTATTGGCAGAAACGACCCTACTGCAACTGGCCAACTCTGCCGATGCGGTAGGCGGCACCAATGCGTGCTGGGTGGAACTGACGTTTGACCCCGAGGCGATCGCCACTTTCTTACGGCAGCTAGTCGATGCCTCAGTGACAGCACCTGCCTTGAGGCAAAAAATAGAGACGTTTTACGCCGTTCCCCAACTCAACTCGGCCACCTTGCAAAGCGAATTTACCCTGCAACTGGTCGCTACCCTAACCGCCTATCCCGTGGCCGCCATGGACGGCAAATATCCCCGTAGCCCCTATCCACCGCTGCAAACGCCTAGCTTGGAACAACAGGTGATTGAGCGCACCGAAGATCTGCGCGAGGCGATGATGGCCGCTCAACTGGCTAGCAATGCCAAGAGTGAATTTCTGGCCTCAATGAGCCACGAATTGCGGACGCCACTAACCGCAATTATTGGCATGTCTGCCACCCTGCTGCGCTGGTCACTGGGAGAGTTAAGCGATCGCCAGCGCAATTTTTTGCAGACCATCCATGACAGCGGCCAACACCTGCTGGAGATGATCAACGACATCCTAGAACTGACTCAGCTAGAGGCAGGACGCGCCATCTTGCAGCTCAATCCGTTTTCGCTTTCTCTGCTAGTGAAACAGAGTTTGAAAACCATGCAAGACGCGGCAGCACGGCGCGGCGTCCAGCTAATTTTGCACCTAGATGTGGAACCCAATCTCGATCGCTTGATCGCTGACCCTCACCGCGTCAAGCAAATTTTGTTGAACTTGCTCAGCAACGCCATCAAGTTTACGCCCGAAGGTGGCAAGGTGACGCTGCGGGTGTTTGCTGAACCCCATTCGGTGCTGATTCAGGTCATCGACACCGGGATTGGGATTGCCGAACATCAGCGATCGCTCCTATTCCAAAAATTTCAGCAGCTCGACACGTCCTATCACCGGATGTATCAAGGCACCGGACTAGGACTGGCGCTGACCAAACAGCTGGTAGAGCTACACAACGGACGAATTACGGTAGAGTCCACCGTCGGCATTGGCTCCATGTTTACGGTGCAGCTTCCGGTACGCCCCGAAGTGTTGATCGATCCGAGTTCTTTGCCAACGCTAGAAATACCCGCCGATCACCCCTTAGGGCGGATTGTGTTATTAGAGAGCCACGAAGAAACGGCGAATATCATCTGCGATATGCTCACCGCCGCAGGATACCAAGTGGTCTGGATTTTGGAAGGATCGATGGCCCTCAGCCAAATCGAAATTCTGCAGCCGATTGCCGTCATGGCCGATGTGCAAGCTCCCGAAAGCAACGGCTATGAGCTAATTCGGCACTTGCGCCAAAATCCATCCACCCAAACGCTAAAAATTATCGCCCTCACAGCAGCTCCCCTCGACGATGGCGATCGCTGCCTAGCTGCCGGAGCCGACAATTTTCTGACCAAGCCACTGCGCCCCGAAGAAATTCTGCCCAAGGTGCTGACGCTAACCACTCCAGTCCAGCGCGTGAATTAGTGTGAACATCTTGTTCGCACTACCCTCAATTTTTTCTTGACAGACTATTAGTAGTCTGAGGCGTAAATCTGCCTACC
>CASBQJ010000555.1 GCA_949127705.1 Synechococcales cyanobacterium PMM_0085 | reverse complement strand
TTAGGGTTTATGTCTCCATCGTCGCGGGTGGGTCAGTGACCACTTCTATTTTACCACGAACCAATATAAAGCCGTCCTTTAAGGACGGGGTTTCTACCCAATTTTCCGATGAAAACCACATTTGGCTGAGATGAAAACCACACAATCAAAACGCATCGTGGTGGTGGGCACCAGCTGCTCAGGGAAAACCAGCTTGGCGCGCAAACTCGCTCAACGGTTAAAAACGCGCCATATCGAGCTTGATGCTATTCATTGGCAGCCGAATTGGACTCCAACACCAAAAGAAGAGTTCAGGGGTTTGGCCCAGGAAGCGATCGCGCCAGAGGAGTGGGTGTTAGATGGGAACTACAGCGCCGTGCGGGATCTTGTGTGGGCAAGAGCCACTACACTCATTTGGCTTAACTATCCTTTCTACATTGTTGCCTCCCGCGCTTTGAACCGAACATTTCAGCGAGTTTTTCAGCGGCAGGTGATGTGGTCAGGCAACAGAGAAACGTTTCGCAAGGCATTTCTGAGTCAGGATTCGATTTTGTGGTGGGTCTTGAAAACGTATCGGCGGCGGCGGCGAGAGTATCCTCGACTGTTCCAAGAACCGCAATACTGTCATTTGGAAATCATCATATTTTCATCGCCAACGGAGGCCGAGCGGTTTCTCCAAACCATCGATTCATAGGTGAATGGCAGTTACTTAAGGAGTTTAGATCCCCGGATTCTCCAAGAATCCGGGGATCTCGGCAGGTCTGGCGACGGCTATAACCGCAGCCTCAATCGCCTAAAACTTTGTTTAATCCTCTCGGCGCTCCTCGTTTGGTTCCAATTCCAGTTCGCGCTGCTCTGGGATCACCAGAGGCTCTAATTCTGCCTGCTGAGTAGTTTCGACGCTCACCTCGGCCGTGTCTTGCAGCGCCAATTCTTTGATCGGTTCCTTCAGATCAATTGGCAGCGCCAAGGGAGTTGGCCTCTCAATCCAGCAGCTGGCCACTGGCAGGGTTTCTTCTAGGTCGTCTAGGGGGCGAGGAATGACCATGACCGCATGGAGTTCTCCAATCCGCTCCGCCTCGTGCATGCCTGCTTCGATGGCGATCGCCACATCTGACACGCGCCCCCGAATAATTGCGGTACACAGGCCATCACCAATGGTTTCACAGGCAGCAAGCTGCACATCTCCCGCCTTCAGCATCGCATCTGCCGCGCCGACCATGGCCGGATAGCCTCGGGTTTCTAACAGTCCAATGGCTAAATTACTCAGGCGACTGTAGCCTTGATCAGAGACAAACTGTGCGAGTCTGCTGCCAATGGGCAAAACCGCTTCTAAATTTAGCGAAGGTCGCGCAATAATCGTCTGAGAAATAAATTGGTTAAACTTTTCAGCCGTTTTAACGCCCACATCTACCGCAATTCGGACATCGGCAATTCGGCCTCGAACTACAGCCGTGCAGTAGCCACTGCCGATCTTTTCATAGCCAACCAGCGTCACCCCAGCAGATTTCAGCATCATATCTGCGGTGCCCACAATTGCCGGGAAACTGCGGGTGCAGACCATGCCCAACGCACTGTCGCCAAAGTCGTGCTTACGGCGGGTTGACCCAGTCTGGCTCTCGGTTGTACCGTCTGGCTCCATCGTCCATCTCCAGTTAGGGTGATGCGCGTGGCACGCTCACTTGTAGCATGTTAACGCTATGACTGGTCAAAGTGCTGGCGATGAGGAAATAAGGCCGTCATCAGTTCATTGAGGGCGGCTTTCCCAGTCACTGGCGGAGTTCCGTGTTCTGCGGGGGAATCTAGTGTGTGCGCCTCTGACTTGCCATTGGAGGCCGCGCCATTTTGAGCAGAGAGTGGCTCGGGGGCTGGCTCGGGAGATTGCTTGGCAGATGGCTCGGGGGCTGGCTCGATCGCACGGCTATCATCTCCCCACAGCGTTCCGGCGGCAATGACGTCGCCGGGTGCGATCGCCGGATTCATAATCGTTACCATAGAACCCACGCAGGCATTAGCCCCCACCTTCCCACTGCCAATCAGCAGTACAGCCGCACCGAGGCTCACGCCAGATTCAATTTCTAAGGTGCCACCATGGGCATGTAACACGGCACCCGCACCCACACAAACACCCGCAGCCAGAATCAGATGACTACCGGGTTCTGCCTGAAGCAGCGCCGTAGGCGCGATCGCCACACTGGAATGGACGGTCACGCGACCATGACTGCCGCCGCTAAGCATACCTCCATCAATGTCATCACAACTGTCGTAGTGACGGGGAGGCAGCGACGATGAGGAGGGCAAGTGCATCAACCAGGAATGTCCATCAGGGAATACAGAACAAGTTCTGAATTTTGAGGGTTGAGGTTTGAATTAGGCCGTTAGGCGGTTAACTCAAACCTCATACCCAGGAATCTAAAACTCACTCAGTCCTAACGCACTGGTCGCTGGATGATTGTTTCTACAACGCGCCGTTTTGACTGGGTATCAACGCCATAGATCCGGATATATTCCCCTTTATTCTCGTTCACGCAGACTTCGAGTGCCGCCAATACATCCCCTTCGCGGGTACTTTCAATCGGCGCGCAGGTGTGCCAAGAGCCACTTTGGAACCGACGGGCATCTGCATGCTCGGCGGCAACCCGATAGCCCTTAGACAGCAGTTGGCGAACTTGGTCAACCACCTCGGCACTGAGGCGATCGCCGCGACTGGGCGAGCCATAGCTGGTGGCAGCACTTTTAGCCGTACTCTGCGACTGGCTGCCATAGGCTGCACTCGATTGAACGCTGGCAGACGTCGCCGGAACCCCATTGCCAGAGATGCCATCGGGACGCTGCACAATCATTTCTCCCACCCGCTGTTTCAACGCCGGGTTAATGCCAAACACGCGCACGTATTCACCAGAATGTTCGGTTAGACAGGTTTGTAGGGCTGAAATCGCTTCGCTGTCGCGGCTAGCCTGAATAGGAGTACAGGTATACCAAGAGCTGGTTTGGAACCGACGCCTATCGGCGTGCTCGGTGCCAATCTTGTAGCCTTGTGACACCATTGTGCGAACATAGTCTACGACTTCTGACGGCAGGCTGCCCCGAGACGCAGGTGCGCTGCTGTGGCCGCTGGCACTACCGTAGCTGCTGGCGTTGCTGTAGCTGTTTTGGCTGTTTTGGCGGCCACCATAGGACGGGGCGGGCACGGTCGGTTGGGAGCGTTGGCTTGCCTGCGCGGAGCGCGGATCGCCGGGGCGCTGTACCATCAGTTCGGCCACCCGCCGCTTCGACTGGGTATCCACACCAATTAGCCGCACATACTCACCTGGATGATCCGCAACGCATGCTTCAAGGCCGACTAGCACATCAGACTCCCGCATCGCCTGAATCGGCGCGCAGCTACTCCATGAGCCAGTCTGAAACCGACGAGTATCCGCGTGTTCGGTCGCAATTCGATAGCCCTGGGCGAGGAGTTGGCGCACCTGGTCTACAACTTCTGGGTTCAAACGAGTATTTAGCATCTCAGGGTTTTGGCTGGAATGATAGGAATGTTCAGCGTTGCTGGCAGAGTGCTGCAACGGGTCGCGGCTAGGGGCAATGTGAGCGATATCGCCTGCACGATGCTGACCAGACCGCAGAGCGTCGTTGATACCAACGACATGGGTCGCAAACTCAACATCAACAGATTGAACGTCTGGCAGGCGATCGGCCTGCTGTTGAGTCGTAATCATAGAGCCAGACGGTACGTACTTACCGGGAGGAATCTCTACATCCTGGACGAGTACGTGCATCATAATGACGCTGCCCTCGCCAATTCGAGCATTGAACACAGTAGAGCGGAAGCCAATAAAACAGTTATCACCCACATAGGCAGGACCATGGATCAAAGCCATGTGGGTGATCGACGTATTTTTGCCAATCCAAACAGAGTACGACTGCTGATCGTCTCCTAACACTCGCCCTTGCTGCAAGCCGTGGATGACAGCACCATCCTGGATGTTGCTGCCATCTCCTACCCGAAAAGGACTCCCCTCATCTGCTCGAATTGAGGTTCCTGGAGCAATCAGTACGTTTGCCCCAACCGAAACATCTCCAAGAACAGTTGAGAAAGAGTGAACGTAGGCGGTGTCATGGATCTTGGGCTGTGCCAGGCTCTTTGACCAGGGTGTAGGAGGAGCGGCAGCGCTAAGGGCGACCATGAATTACATTTCTCCAGACTGAGCAGAGCGAGGTTAAAAAGATCGTTACAAGATAAAGCGCACGTGTGAAAAACGCGTCTCAGCAAAACTCACAAACAAAAACAGACCAGTCAAAAACAGGGCGGGGCTGCTGGCGATCGCAACTCACAGCCAAGGAGAAAACTTACAGAACTTGAGGTGAAGGGCGATCGCCTCCACCCCATTCAGCGACTTACCGATCTTGGTCGCGCTTGCTGTAGAGGAGATAGTTCTCTACGCTAACCGTGTCAATAATGCCAACAACCAGAGCATCTAATGGACGAACCTCGCTACTCGACGTTTGGCGAGCAGCGCTACCTCGACTCACTAATACCCATTCATCCAGCCCAGCCCCGACGCTGTCTGCCGCCACTTCATACTCAGGCATTGGCTTGCCCTCTGCATCGAGTAGTTGCAGCAGTAGGAACTTAACCCCCATGAGACTAGGCTCTTTTTGATTGCTGACGACCGTGCCACAAACCCTAGCAATTTGCATGCGAGGTTATGGACGGTTCATGGGGCGAATACCACTGACGCTTTCGCGGAAGGCTTCCACAGCTTCGGTGTAGCGAATCGGTAGAACGTACTCTAGGTTTTCGTGGGGGCGAGCAATGATGTGGGTAGACAAAACCTGTCCGCCATTGACTCGCTTGACATTTTCAATCCCGGCAGCAACAGAAGCTTGCACTTCAGACACGTCGCCACGCACAATCACAGTGACTCGACCACTGCCAATTTTTTCGTAACCTACCAAGGTCACGCGGGCTGCTTTAACCATCGCGTCCGCTGCTTCTACTACGGCGGGGAACCCAAGGGTTTCTACCATTCCAACTGCAATTGCCATCGTTCTTTCCCTTCCAAAAATGTGCAACCAAACTTTCTCGAACTGCCACTATCGTTTGAAGCACCGGCGATCGCTTCAAACTAGCTGCTTAGTCTATGCTCTAGAATGCCCCTATCGCTCTATCTATCGAACGATCAGCGCTTATTCTGGAGACTAGACATGACTGGGAACTATGCAAGTGGATTGCAACTTTGCCATGAATTTACTGCGTGTCACCAAGACTTGAGCCCGATTGGGAAGCAAGCGTTTGAATTTTTAGAAATGTCGCTTTCGAAGCAATATCGTAGCGTGAGCATTTCTTGATTTGATCTGCCCGCTTAACACAGGCAGATCAATCGATAGCCCTTGCCACTTAAGCCACAGCAGCAACGCCTAAATTCCAAACATTCGCTACCAGTCGATACACAATATCTTGCCTGCGGAGGAAACTAGGCGAAGTCCAAATCCTACTCTAAAAACTTTAATCGGAACGCCGACCTCAATTCTCAGAAAACGCCTTAGAACTCCCAATTTTCACAATACTAGGGATCTGGATTCTTTTGCAACATAAACCAAAGTGATTGTTTTTATAATGCATATAACCTGAGGTTATTTATAATGCATATAACCTGAGGCTATTTATAATGCATATAACCTCAGGTTATGTTTGAC
>CASBQJ010000554.1 GCA_949127705.1 Synechococcales cyanobacterium PMM_0085 | reverse complement strand
GAGCGGGATGTCCGCATGATGAAGCTGAAGCAAAAAATATCGGGCTGTTTTCGCACTCCAAACGGTGCGCAGATGTTCTGTCGCATTCGGGGCTACATCTCGACATTGAGGAAACAACGGATTGACCTATTGGATGCTCTGGTGAGTTTATTCATGGGCGCTCCAGTTGCTCCAAGGCTCAAGGCTGAGTAGTTACGGAGGAAGCACTAAAAATCCAAGCGGGGGTTAGCAGTGCCCCTCAAGTTACAGTAGTGGGCACACTCAAGTTCAGCGAAAATTGTGCGTCTGATGCTGGGGAAACGATTGACGATAATGCTGATGCTTTTGGTCTAATACCGCTTTAAATAAAGTGTGGGACAGTTCACGCGGATAAGGACATGGCATGATATGCCCTGACCGAAGCATCGCTACAAATAGCAATCAAATTGGTCAACGGAGGTTCAAACGTCCCATTGCGCTGTCGTGGAATGCCAATCTCCGCTTCGTCGAACTCTTCTTGGATCGGCTTTTTGCTCGTTCCATTCCGTCGATTGCGAGGAGAGTTGTTGCTTAAGACAATACAAATGACATGGTTCATTTGTCATTAAAAAGAATTTACGACACAGCTACTGTAACGCAACTGTGAAGATAACTGGATGTATAAACACCGATTTCACAGACAATGATCGTTCTTATAGTGGTGACAGAGATGTAGACAGACAAACGGACAGGTAAGACCGATAACTATGCTTTATTTGCTGGCTGCTTGGGGGGTGCTGCTTCTCCTCAGCAGCGTGATTGGCCTTGGATTGTTGCATGCCATGCAAGCTAATGCTTTTAAGTTGGCGGGCGATCGCCTGATCGCTTCACTTTGGCTAGGCACCATCGCCTTAGGAGTTTCTCTCTTAGCGACTTCCTTGCTATTACCCCTATCTCCAGGAGTGGGCGCACTAGTAGCAGGATGCCTTTGTTTATTGAGTTGGCGATCGCAATCAATCTACCAAGAATTGCGTCAGTGGTATAGTCATCTCCGTCCGATGCATGGATTGTTGCTAGCTGGCTGGGCGATCGCTATTGCTCACTTTATGAGTCGCCAAGTGATCTGGCTAGATACCGGGTTATATCACTACAGTACGATTCGCTGGCTAGCAGACTTTGGCATAGTCCCTGGAGTGGCCTTGCTCTACAGCCAGCTGGGATTCATGTCATCCTGGCTAGCACTCGCAGCACCGCTAAATCCCAGCATCGCAGGTTCTCATGTAACCGCAGTCACCAATGGATTTATTTTGCTGGTTGCAATACTCCATTGGTTCATGAGTTTAAACCATCTGCTATCTAGGAAGTCTGGTGCAGCAAAACCCAATGATGAATGCTGGCAAAGAAGGTGCGCTTCGCACATTTTTCCTTTAAATCTCCAGGCTTTCAATCAGCCATCCAAACAACCTGCATTAAGTGATTGGTTTGCTCTGGTGTTTTTGACAATCCTCATCTCCTTACTCGTGGGCACCCCTACCTTGGCTGAAATTCTGGTTTCGCCCTCACCAGATATTCCTTGTTTATTGTTAGTGGGTGTTGTCTGCTGGGCAATTCTACTGATCTGCGAAGCCGATCAATTATTAGAACAGCCTGCTCAAAACCAAACAGATCAGCCACCTGTTTTCCCATCTGCAATCCCCCAGGACAATTCTCAGGCAGTTGTTCTGTTTCTTGCCAGTGGTGCATTCACCATCAAACTCACTGCTTTGCCTTTACTCGCTATCTCTGGATTATTTTACCTGATCCACAATCGTCAGGATTTTTTAAGTAGGCATAAATTTTCAGGTTGTGAAGCCCATAAAGCCAGTCTTGCAACGTCCAAATCTATCTTTCAGTTAAACATCTCCAGCCGTCAATGGCATCATCTACTAATCGGATTTTCCATTGCTGGACTCACGTTAATTCCTCTAATTTCTGGAAATTTGGTTGCCTCTGGTTGCCCTCTTTTCCCCTCAACTAATTTTTGTCTCGACCTACCTTGGTCACCTCTCCTGGAAGACGTGCAGGCAAGTACCAGAAGCACTCTCAACTGGACTCATTGGTTTCCCCCTCCTCCCCCCGGTCAACCAGCGCTCCTGTGGTTTGTAGAACAATGGTTTAGGAGTAATCGGTCCAATCAAATCCTAATTGGGGTGGCGGGGATTTCACTAGTATTAGTCGGGTATGTGTGGCAGACACGCATCCAACAGGCACGCGGTCAACTTTGGCTGCTGGCAATCGGTGGGTTGGGCGTGGCATTTCTACTGGTCACTTCGCCGCTATTGCGATTTGTATTGGGATACCTGCTTGTGATCCCTGCGTTGGCGATCGCTCTACCTCTGTGGAAATGGCATCAGAAAACAGTAACTACAAGTCAAACAAATCCTTTATCTCCTCCCCAGGCTCTTTCTAAAGCTTTCTTCAGAATCATATCAGGTTGTGGAGCAGGCTTAGCCTTGGTATTTGCCCTCAAAATAGTGACACTTGGTCTAGCAGGAGATCCTACATCGCCTCCACGATTATTACTACCTCCCGCTTTGCCTGCTGAGGAAATGGTGCGAAAACAAGTCAATGCGATTACCTATTTCACTCCGAAACAGTCCGGCGCACTGTGTTGGTCTTCGCCATTGCCCTGTGCTTTTGAAGTGAAAAGCTATGTTGATCTGAGAAATCAAGCAGAAGGATTAAGAGCAGGTTTTGTCCGAAAATCTCCCTAAGCATCAGCTCAGATGTTTGCTTAAAAGAGGGTTAATTATGGGTATTTACGCAATTTTACTCTCTCTAAATCAAATGTTCAAAATATTAACAAGTTTTAGCAGTAAGTAACGATATCTCGACGAATAAATGGGAACTCTAAGAGTACTCAAAGTCTAGTCTCAAATGACTGATGGATGATGTTGTATAAATCAATAAAATCTGAAAACCATTTATAGATGATGTCAGTCATTTTATGGGGATCTGGTTAAAAGTTATTTCTGAATAATATCAGTAATTTCATGGATATCCTAACGAGGATTTCATTGTTGTCAAGTTCTAGATGGAGAGGAGATCAGATGCTCACGTATGATTCTGTGGAACGTTCACCAGCCGTTCAGCTTCGCCAGTACGGATCTGACGGAGGACAACGTTTTGTGGTGCTGGGTGGAGGATTAGCTGGATTGGCGACCGCTCGTGAACTTTTAACGCGGGGTCATAGCGTCACTCTGATTGAGAAAGGATCTGAAGTTGGCGGTCTGGCACGCACATTTGAACAAGATGGATTTCGGTTTGATATTGGGGGTCATCGTTTTCATAGCAATAACCCAACGGTGGTTCAATGGCTCAAAGATCTGCTCAAAACAGATTTACTGACAGTCCCTCGCCACAGCCATATCTATCTGAATCAACGATTTGTTAACTATCCTATTCAGTTTCCTGGTGCGCTGGCAATCTTTTCGCCTGCAAAAGCTGCTCATATGGTTGCCAGTTACCTCTCTGCTAAGGTAACAGAGCGCAATCGGCAGGATGTTTCTTTTGAAGATTGGGTGATTAAACGCTACGGTAGAGCGCTGTATGAAGTGTTTTTTCAACCTTATACCGAAAAAGTATGGGGTATTGCTTGTGAAGAGCTAGCAGCAACCTGGGCATCACAACGGATTGGATTGCCCAGTATGTGGGAAATGCTGAAGCACGCGATCGCCCCTGCCAAAAACACACCCGCCACCGCGATTTCTGAATTTTACTATCCTCGCAGGGGATTTGGCATGATTCCCGCTACCCTAGAGCGAGAAATTTTAGACATGGGCGGCATGATTCACACGAGTGCCAAGCTGATTGCTTGTGAGCCTATAGAAGCAGGTTTTCAGGTTTCTGTTGTGCTCGAGAATGGCGTTCAGCGCACCATTCATGCAGATTGCGTGGTTTCCTCAATTCCTGTAAACGCATTGTTGCAAAGCATTCCTGAGCATCTGGGGAGTCATGAGATCCTGGCTCAAGCCAAACTGGAATATCGGGATCTAATTTGCTTGATGGTCGCCCTGAAAAAAGAGCAAGTGAGCACCGATAGCTGGACTTATTTCCCACATCGCAATCTCATGTTTGGGCGCACCCACGAACCCAAAAACTGGTCACCCGAAATGGTGCCCGATCCGTCCTACACCTCACTGGCCATTGAGATCTTTTCAAGCCGAGGAGAAGGCAGCTGGAATTTGCCGGATGATGAGATCCTGAAAACGGTGGTCGATCAGATGGATCAAATTGGCTGGATTAAGAAAGCTGATGTTCACAAAAACTGGGTGTTACGAGTGCCCTACGCTTATCCGGTTTATCGCAAAGGCTACGCCGAAAACTTAACAGTCGTGAAAGATTATCTAAGCCAGTGGAGTAATCTGCATTTGGTTGGGAGAACTGGGTCGTTTCACTATATGAATAGCGATGGAGTGATCGAAGATGTATTTCGTCTGATCGAAGAGTTATTTCCACAAGAGGCAACAGCCGTGCAGCCACTCATCGTCAGTGGTCGCTGGATGTAGCGATCGCTATCTGCCAACAGGGCGATCACCCTCCGAAATCTTTCATGCAAAATTGTTCAGATCTCTAGTGATATATGACCATACCCTATTTTTCTGTCATCGTCCCGGTTTATAACGGCGGGGTTGCATTTGTGCATTGTCTAGATGCCATTCAGCTATCTCAATTTAAAGATTGGGAATTAATTGTAGTGGATGATGGTTCGACAGATGACTCGGCTACAGTTGCTGCATCCTATCAGGCCACAGTGCTCAGGAACTTGGATCAACAGGGGCCTGGTGGTGCGCGCAACTTGGGAGCAACTATTGCCAAAGGAAAGTATCTCTGCTTTATTGATGCAGATTGCGAAGTCTATCCAGAAACTTTTGCTAGGTTAGCAGATAAGCTAGATTCTTGCCCCCGTATTGACGCCGTTTTTGGTTCCTATGATGATGCGCCTAAAGCCAGAAACTGTGTGGCTCAATTCAAAAATCTCATGCATCACTACGTCCATCAAACAGCACAAGAAACTTGTTCTACATTTTGGGCTGGATGTGGTGCCATCCGCCGCGAAGTATTTTTAAATCTGGGTGGATTTGACGTCCAGCGTTATCCGCGACCCAGTATTGAAGATATTGATTTGGGCTATCGTCTGCGTCAGAGCGGTGGCACTATCGCTCTGGCAAAACAAGCACAGGTAAAACACCATAAAGCCTGGACATTATTCAATCTAATCAAAACGGATGTGTGCGATCGCGGCATCCCTTGGACGCAACTGCTACTGAGCCAAAAAAATGGCTTAATGAATGACCTTAACCTCAAGGTTTCCAGTCGTGTTAGCGTCGTATTTTCTTTTTTAATTGTGATTCTATGCAGCCTTAGCTTTTTGAGAGTGGAATCTATTTTTTTGGCTGGAATATTAGCGATTGTTCTCTTTATTATGAATTGCCCTATTTATCGATTTTTTTACAAAAAGAGAGGCATTGTTTTTTTATTGCAAACTATCCCCTTACATTGGCTCTATTTCTTTTATAGCGGGGTGGCATTTGTTTTAGGACACCTCTATTACTGGCGATCGCAGCAGCAACCTAATTTAGTTCGCAATCCAGAGTTAAGTGCATAGTACTTCTTTTTATAGCTTCAGCCAGTCATTTTAGGACAAGGGGCTTAAGCCCCTTGTTGGCTGACGTGCTAACCTGCGTCCTAACATTTGCGGCAACGGCTATAAGACACACTCTTAGCTCCCTGTAAAAAATGTTTCATGGTGAGGGATGGCTAGATCCCCACTATTTACCGACAGTGAATTCATTTCTAATGTTGCCTTCTAGATCAAAATCCTCTTTAGTTTTTGCGTCAGCTACAGTTTATTATCCTTTAGTCTCGGTTATTATCCCGGCATATAATGCAGAGCAATTTATTGCAAAAACGCTGCACTCTGTTCTACAGCAAACCTACCCGAACCTTGAAGTGGTAGTTGTAGATGATGGATCGAGTGATCGTACCGTTGAAATTGTCCAAAGCTTTGCTACTAAAGATGCGAGAATTATGCTTTTTTGCCAAGCGAATGCAGGCGTTGCAGTAGCGCGCAACTGGGGTATCACACAGTCCAACGGTGAGTTTGTTGCACCTATTGATGCAGACGATTTATGGCACCCACAAAATCTGGAAAAGCAGGTCGCTTGTATGCAAAAGTCTGGGAGCGCTGTTGGGGTCGTCTATTCCTGGTCTGTGGATATTGACGAGTGGGAGACATTGATCGGGGATGTTCACGCAGCAGCTATTACGGGAGATGTGTATTACACCTTGCTTTGTCACAATTTTTTGGGCAACGCCAGCGCTACTCTAATTCGGCGTATTTGCCTGGAACAAGTGGGGGGCTACAATCCACAGCTAAAAGCACAAAATGCACAGGGTTGCGAAGACTGGGATCTTTATGTGCGGCTTGCCCAACAATATGAATTTGCTGCTGTTCCTGACTTTTTGGTGGGTTATCGTAAGCGGCAAGCAAGCATGTCGTGTGACTACTTGAAGATGGCGCGATCGCATCATTTTATGTTGCAAGCCGCAAAACGGCGTGATCCCAAAATTCCTGAAGCCCTTTGCAAGTTGTCGAGCAGTAGTTTTTACCTCTACTTGGCGCATCAATGTGGTAATTTGGGGGCCACTTCGCGGATTGAAATTCAAACTGAACAACAGCCTCTATTCTGGTTATGGCAAGCACTTAAGGCAGACGTATCTCCGCTAATACGACCTAGCTTTTATAGTTTGTTGCTCCAAATTAGTTTGCGAATCTTTAGACAGAAGATTTTAAATCAAGTCTCCAATCACGCGCAAGACAATATGCTGCAAGAAAATATATTGCAAGAAAATACACAAATAATTGAGCAGAAAATGATGCATCCAGACATTGTGCATCAACCAATCTGGGAGCGTTCGGTTCAATTCCTGGAACTGTCGTTCAGAGTAAAACTTAAACTGCTTGGAGGCAATATGTTGCACCTGCTAATCAGAAAGGGAACTCTGAGGCAGAGCCGTTTGCCTGATCCTAGTCTAAAATAGCCAGGATGAGAACCTAAGAGGATGTTGATTTTATCTGCGCCATGTGAGTGTAGAAGTTAACATTTTCATCAGTCCTTTGTAAGGCTAAATGATAGATTTTCTGCAGGTTGGGTAGAGTGAATGTGAGACCCAAACTTCAAGTTAGATCTGGGGATATTAAAACAGTTTTCAATCGCTTGGATTGCAGGGTAATCGTCTCTGAGTTATGCGATCCACTTAGGGATCACCTGCACCAATCACCTCACGCCTATAAAAGAGGAGTTTCTGTCGATGCTAAGTCCGATTAAAATTGTTGATATTGAATTAAGTCAGCCAATTTCAACCTTAGAGGGTTTAGATCAATACATTGCCCTCAAAGGATTGGTGCGTCTGAAGGGGGTGCCCCTTGGCTACATTCAAGCCCCAATTGAATCGGGACAATGCACTGCTCAAACGATCAGTAAACTAATTCGCGAACACCAGAGTTGGAATATTATTGCTCAACTCCTCAAAGATGGCTTAGCGGCTTCCCAACAACTGGAAGAATTGCAGTTTGAAGATTTAGTGGATCTGCCTGTTGCAGAATATCGAGGAGATCTGCCCCTAGTGACGGTGGCGGTGTGTACGCGCGATCGCCCCGCTGATATGAGGCTTTGTCTGGATGGCATCAGCAAACTTGACTATCCCTACCTAGAAGTTTTGGTAGTAGACAATGCGCCCAGCAGTAACGCAACGCAAGAACTAATCACCAGCCAATATCCTCAAGTGCGCTACGTGCGAGAACCACGCCCTGGGTTAGATTGGGCAAGAAATCGCGCCATTTTGGAGGCAACAGGCGAAATTATTGCCTACACCGATGATGATGTAGTGGTTGATCCCGGTTGGGCAAAGGCACTGGCACAGGTTTTTGCCGAGCATTCTGAAGTAATGGCAGTAACGGGCTTAGTGGTGCCCTATGAACTGGAAACTGAGGCTCAGGTTTTATTTGAACTGTATGGCGGCTTTGGGCGAGGGTTTGAGCAAAAGTGGTACAGCAGAGTAGATAGCATCACACCCTGGCAGTGGTTGGGAGCCGGACAGTTCGGCACTGGGGCAAATATGGCGTTTCGGCGATCGCTATTTGATACGATCGGCTACTTTAATCCGGCATTAGATGTCGGTACTATTACTAATGGCGGCGGCGATCTGGAAATGTATTACCGCGTCTTGAAAGAAGGCTACACCCTGGTCTATGAACCCAAAGCAATGATTCGCCATCGTCATCGGCGGGAGAATGAAGCCCTGCGGCGACAAATTGCCTATAACGGCGTTGGGCTTTATGCCTATCTCACCTGCATTGCCCAAACGTATTCTGACGAGATCTTTAACGTTCTCTACATTGGTATCTGGTGGTTTTGGTGGTGGCATATCCGCCGACTATTGCTCTCTTGGATTCACCCCGTGCGCTTTCCAAGGGATTTGATGATGGCAGAGTTTTTGGGAATTTTTCAACATTTTGGTCGATACCAACAGGCTTGTCGTAATGCCGCCCACATCACCGAAGAGTATCCTCTGGAACCCCAAGTGCCGTCAGTCTCGCGCCAACCTCGTCCCCAACTTGCGACTGAAGACCGGAAAGAGATTGCTATCCGCACCATTGATCTGAGTCAGCCCTTGCGCCCACTGACGGATGTGGCCGATTATCTAAAGGTGCGCCTCTTCCTGACTTGGCAGCATCAGTTGCTCGGCGAGCTTGAGATTCAAACGGCTTACCAAAACCTCAGCGTCAGTCAACTCAGAAATAAGCTGGCTCCTAGTTTTGGCTTAAAGCTGTTTGAGCAGATTCATAATTTAAGTGGCGATCAAGTGTGGGCACGCATCAATGATGTTGTGGCTCAACACTACATCCCCACCGGAGTTATCCGAGCTGCTGTATCTCCACTACCCGCAGGTATCTCTGTGTCAGTGGTCGTCGCAACCTACGATCGCCCGGAAGACTTGCAGAACTGTTTGCAGTGTTTGACCACGCAGCGATCGCCCCGCCCGATTGAAATTATTGTGGTGGATAACCATACAGCCTCCGGTTTAACGGCTCCAGTCGTTGCCAAGTTTCCCGGTGTTGTGTTGGCGAGTGAAGAAAAGCAGGGGCTCTCCTATGCCCGTAATGCTGGAATTCTGATTAGCCAAGGTGACATTATTATTGCTACGGATGATGATGTCACGATGCCAGCAGACTGGCTAGAAACCCTGGTAACGCCCTTTGGTCGTTCGGATGTGATGGTAGTCACGGGCAATGTGCTGCCAGTGGAGCTAGAAACCGATGCGCAAAAGCTGTTTGAAACCTACGGAGGTCTGGGACGCGGTTATAAGTCCTTTGAAGT
Organism: Synechococcales cyanobacterium PMM_0085; assembly: GCA_949127705.1. Taxonomy (GTDB): domain Bacteria; phylum Cyanobacteriota; class Cyanobacteriia; order Elainellales; family Elainellaceae; genus CASBQJ01. The sequence continues at coordinate 2,015 of CASBQJ010000554.1, read as the reverse complement.
GAATGGGGAGTGGTTTGAGGCATGTTCTAACCGCACAGTCCCCACTTGGGATCTCGGCGCAACTGCAAATGCGGCATTCCGAGCCAGCATTTTTAAGCATCCCCAGATTGGGCTAATGGATGAAGCGTTGGGGGCGGGCACCGCAACCGGCTGTAGTGAAGACACCTACGTTTTTTACAAGGTGCTGAAAGCGGGGTATACCGTGCTGTATGAGCCCAATGCGTTTGTGTGGCACAAGCATCGACGCACTATGGCTGCTCTGCGTCGGCAAATTTATAGTTACAGCAAAGGACATGTTGCTTACCACCTGACCACGCTGTTAAACGATGGTGATTTTCGAGTGCTAGCTCGGTTATTGGTCGGTTTACCACAAATTCACTTGTCGCGTATTCACTATCGTCTGAGAGGGTGGACTGAATATCCGATGTCGCTCATATTGATCGAAATGGTTGGAAATTTGGCGGGTCCCTGGGTACTATGGCGATCGCGGCAACGGGTTAAGCGCCTAGGGCGGAGCACTCCGGCGGTGATATCCTCCAGCAGTGTGCAATCGAATGTAGACGCGATCGCTCTGCAATTTTCATTAGACGAATTATCTTCACCAAGTTTGGGAGCAAACGCGTTATCTCTAGTGGGCAAGGAGTTATAAAGAATGGTCACTCGATCTGCTGGCTCTGGGTTGCAATATCGCTGGCGACTGCCCTATCTTTGGGATTTGTTGCGATCGCTCGTCGATCGCGACATGAAATTGACCTATAAACGCTCGGTTTTAGGGGTTGCCTGGACGCTCATTAATCCATTGCTTCAGCTGTTAGTGTTTGCGTTTGTCTTTCAAATTGTATTGCCGGTTAAAATTCCTCAATATGCCTCCTATGTTTTTGCGGGGCTGCTTTCCTGGAACTGGTTTCAAACAGCTTTATATCAGGCAACTGGGGTGATTATCAGCAGCCGTTCTTTGATCCGTCAGCCGCGATTTCCGGTTGCCATTTTACCGATAGTCACTGTCACAACTGGATTAATTCATTTCATGCTGGCGCTGCCGATTTTAATCGCATTTTTGCTGATTGATGGAATTCAACTGACTCCGGTAATTCTTTTTTTGCCAATCCTGCAACTATTACAGTTTGCGTTCACGGTGAGTTGCGCCTATTTTCTAGCTGCACTGAATGTCACTTTTCGAGATACCCAGCACACCCTGGGGGTGATTTTGCAGCTCTTTTTCTATCTCACACCAATTTTCTACGATCTAAAAGCGATTCCCAAAGAGTACTGGTACATCTATGCCCTCAACCCTATGGTGCATATTGTCACCTCCTATCGACAAATTTTGATGTGGGGAGTGCCGCCCGACTGGATGGCGATCGCCATTATTGCCGGATTTACGGCGATATTGTGGCCGCTGGGTTACTGGTTGTTTAAACGTCAGAGTCATCGCTTTGTGGAGGAGCTGTAATGCGTTATGCGATTACGGTGAGCAACTTGAGTAAGGGCTTCAAGCGTTATCACACCGGCAAGCCCACCACCTTTATGGAGGCGATGCTGTCCGGATTACGTCAAATGCAGCCGATTGAGCAATTTTGGGCACTGCAAGATGTGAGCTTTAACGTGGCTCCAGGCGAGATGTTAGGGATTATTGGGCATAATGGGGCCGGAAAATCTACGCTATTGCAGTTAATTGGCGGTGTGGGTTATCCAGATAAAGGCAAAATTCAGGTGCGTGGCAGAGTTGGAGCCTTACTGGATTTGGGCGCTGGGTTTCATGGTGATTTGACCGGACGAGAAAATGTATTGGTCACAGCAATAGTGGCGGGTTTAACCGAGTCTGAGGTGAAACAACGGTTTGACTCTATCGTAGAATTTGCTGAACTCAAGCAATTTATCGACAGCCCAGTTCGCACTTACAGCACCGGTATGCAAATGCGATTGGCATTTTCTGTCGCCGTCCATACACGTCCCAAGGTGCTGTTGGTGGATGAATTTCTCTCGGTGGGCGACTTATCTTTTCAAGCCAAGTG
>CASBQJ010000553.1 GCA_949127705.1 Synechococcales cyanobacterium PMM_0085 | reverse complement strand
GGCAGTATGGAGGCTAACACGAGATTTTAGCATTCTCGATAGCCACTCTACTTTCTGATGGAAACGGGGTGGCTAGGTTTTTGGGGTTTACTCTTACCCCATGCAGGAGAACCCCGATGATTGAGATGTTTGCTGCGCCCATTGCCCGCAGCTTTTTGACGGATGGTGAAAGCGCAGATGAGGCTGAACTTCGTCCCTCGCCGCTGATTTTGCCGCTCTACTTTCACCCACTGGCACCTGGCCAAGAGCAACTGCGGATCTTGCTGATTAGCAGCCCCACCTGGGTGACTGAAACCATTCACGACCTGCACGCACGCGGCTTTGCCAACACCAACGATTGGAGCAGCAAGCTGCCCGGTGCCAATCCAGGCGAAGTGGTGAGCATTCTGACGCGGCGGCGACAACGCCGTTAACAGCCAACCCCTAGCGCACCACCAACCCCACAATCAGGAAAATGACGCCCAGAATCAAACAGGCGATCATCGCAATCATGGTTAGGCGGGTGTTGCGATCGGCGGCTTTGGTCAGTTCTTCTTCACTGCGGAGGGAAATAATAAACTTTTTGTCTGAGGCGGCTGGGCTTTGCAATGTGAGGCGGCTGGTACTATCGCTGAGGGCGGCAACCACCGTGATGCGGCGATCGAGTGGCAAAATCGATTCGCAATAGCGATAGCCCAGCGTGCGCCGCCCCGACCCAGAACTGCTCAGTGCCAAAGAAAACCCGCCAAACGAAATGAAGTTTCCTGCCGTCTCTCGGCGAAACTCGTCTAGCACCTTGACGGTTTCAATATCGGCGTCGGTAGGTTCGATGGCGATCGCCCCCGTTGCATCGTGCAGCTCAAACGGAACCGATTGCTGATTGCTAGAAACCGTTTCGGAGCCGCGCTGGGTTTCTCGCGTTTCGTTACCGTTACTATCCTTACGGGTGACAGTTTCTTCATGCTCGCGCCGCACATTCATGCTGTAATGCACACAGGGTGTCTGCGTCAGTTCTGAGGTGATGGGGCGATCGCAGACCACCGTGCCCGTGAGTTTGACATAATCGCGCCAGTTGCCGCCGCCAATTTCTTGGGCAATCTCCTTCGATAGCGTTTCCAATTCTGCTACTGTCACCGCTCGGGCAACTTTTAAGCTATGTGCCTTGGTTCTATGGTCTTTTTGCACAAAGAACAAAACAATGCCTGCAATTAGCAAAATACCGCCGAAGATCAGAAATCCCATTGCCATTAGCCTCGGTTAATCATCACTGGTTTTAGGCCAGCACTCTAGGCTCAGTTTGCCCAAATACTAAATGCTTTGGCTAGTAGTCTGAGGCGTAAATCTGCCTACCGCTCGTGGTGCAGGCTTCCAGCCTGCGCGGGCAAGATGCCCGCCCTACGGTAGCTAAACTTGCGCCGTCTTGTACTAGCCGCATGTCTCTAGCGTAACTAGAAGGTTCGCGCCTGTCACATGACGTATGGCTGGCGGGATCCAATCAGGGTTCTGTAACTAGATCTGTTGGCGGGTGAAAGCGCGGGTGCAGCAACCGTTTGACTGGCTCGTTACCGTAAAGATGCTGGGTGGCGATCGCCTCTACATCTGGCACCGTCACCTGGCAATACCACGTGTCATCGGGCATCACTTTGACTGTCGGCCCAGAGCTACACTGTCCCAAACAATCGCTAACTGCAATCAATACACCGGGCACTGCCGCTGCCCGCAGCGCCTCTAATACCTCAGCAGCACCACTGCGGGCACAAGAACGAAATTGACAGACCATCACACAGCGCCGTTTGGGCGGTTTGGGTGACGGGGTGGCAGGGATGGGGTCGGGGGCTGTAATCGGTTCAGAGGACGGCTGTTCCACAGATTGATGATGGGACTAATGGACTGGACTGAATCAATCCTAACAATTCGGTAGAACCTGCCCCTTGGAGATTACCTTTCAGTCTGTGCAGGCTGCAAACTATCAAGTCCCGTATGGGTCACAATAGCGCCGTTGAGCAAGACGCCCTGTAGATTGGCTCCGTCGAAGTTGGCGTTGCTCAAGTTGGCCCAGCGCAGGTCAGTATTGACCAAATTGGCTTGACTGAAGTTGGCATTGAACAGGTAGGCGCGGGTCAGATGGGTGTTGACCAGGTTGGCTTTGTGCAGGCCGGCGGCGTACAGGAAGGCGCTGAGCAGTTCGGCTTCGTAGAGGTTGGCTTTGCTGAGGTTGGCTTGGTTGAGGCTAGCTCCCTGGCCGTTGACATGGCTGAGGCTAGCGCGTTCTAAATTCGCGGAATTGAGGTTGGCGGCGCGCAGGTTGGCATGGCTCAGGTCTGCGCCAATTAGGTTGGCATGGCTCAGGTCTGCCGCCCGCAGGTTGGCGGTTGTGAGCGTTGCCCCCACTAAAATGGCGCGGTGCAGAATCGCCTGGTGCAGGCTGGCGTCGGTGAGGAGGGCCAGGGTGAGGTCTGCGCCGCTGAGGTTGGCGGCATCGAGTTGAGCGGTGGCCAAGCTGCTGCCTTTCAAGCTGACGCCGCGCAGATCTAGGTGGCGCAGGTCGGCACCTGCCAGGTTCAGATCGCTCAAGTCGGGGCAAATGTCGGGATGGCGCGATCGCCATTGGATCCAGCGATCGCCACCCCATTTTAGCTGGGCTACATGCTCTGCGATCGCCATAGCTTATTCCTTGCGGCTGTCGCTAGGGAACTCGCGCCCCGCTGCACTTTCCATTGCATCGAGGGCG
>CASBQJ010000552.1 GCA_949127705.1 Synechococcales cyanobacterium PMM_0085 | reverse complement strand
GGAACCAATCCGTAAAGTATCAATGAATTCCGATGTCTAAGTGGTTGCCAATTAGGGCTTAAGCGAATTTAATATTTAGCAATGGATGCACACATAATTGTGTCAAGTGTGTTGTACGAATCGAATCGTGCACCCTACCAAGATGATCTGGGTGAGTCGCCAACGGTGTAGCTCTGGTGAGTTGAACATTCAAGTGTGCTTGAACAGTCATGAATTGAGGCTGTTGAACCCGGTGCAGGTCACAAAAATATCAGGGATGGTGATGCTGAACGTGTCGCTATTGAGTCCATCCGGATCAGCAGAGCACCGGATTCTACCAAAAAATGGGTGAATAGATTAGGTATAGGTGGCACTTTAGCAACATCTTGCTGCTTGGCTATCAAACACCTAGACGCGAACGATCATGAGTGACAGGAAGCTCAGTAGCTGTGGCTAAAAATAATAGCTGTGGCTGAAAATAGTTAGGGCTAAAAGGACGACTTCGTTACTCTTGCAACAGGAGATGATCGGCCGTTCATTTGATTAAAGTCCTATGTCTCCTGCTTCTAAAAATTAACGTCAGGGAGATTTGATGTAACGACTATTACAGGCTCCTCAGACAAGGGGCTTAAGCCCCTTGTTCAAATGTAGATAAACTGACGCAGTACTAGTCCGGGGTGGCGAAAGTTGATCTACCGCAATGGTGGCATCTTACCGATGTGTTGACGCAGCCTATGCGCAGGAGAACCGAAACGTTTGCAGCACACGCACGCTACGCGAACCCATGACAACCAGTGGCCAGACTTAAGCTGGGTTTACTAGCCCCAAACCTACCTTGGATCTAGATTGCCTTAATTTGGGTATTTCCTATCTAGAAAACTTGCATCTAGACTCCCTCATCTAGAACCCTTTAAGCTGAAAACTATGTCAACACTGAAATACCAAACCACTTCTTCACAGCGTTCCTTGGCCCAACATGAGCTGCTTGAAAAGGCGATGCTTGCAGATGATATTTCTAGTCTTGATCAGGCCAAAATGATTGGTCATCCTATCTTAGATGTCCGCAAACGATGCCAATTGAGTTCACATTATATTCAGGCGATCGCATCCGGTCAGCACGCATTTTTATCAACCAATTTGATTCGCAATGCGGTTCAGGTGACGCCCATTGCCTTGGCTTGGTCAATCGGGCGAAATTCAAACTGCGCGATCGCCATTCGTCATCGCTCAATTTCACGCTGCCACGCCATGATTGGCCAATATGGCGAAAATAGTTTTTACATTGCCGATCTGGGCAGCAGCAACGGCACCTGGCTAAATCGGCGGCGGTTAGCATCCATGGAGCGGCGATCGCTGCGAGACGGCGATATGATCCAACTCGGCTCTTTGGACTTAGAATTCTTCATTGCTGCCCGCAACTTAACCACCCGCTTGCGGCAGCACTCTGGCCAACGTTGACCCGCCAAAGCTGACGCTTTGAGTGTGTTGTTTTACTTTTGCCGTTTCGGGGTGGTTGCCCTAGCAAAACCTACCGACTGAGATAAGCAAAAATCGACTGCCGAGATCCCCGGATTCTTGGAGAATCCGGGGATCTAAACTCCTGTAAGTAAGTGCCATTCTACAGACTAGATACCTCGGGCGTAAAAGTCTCTTGGGTTAGCAGCAGTTCAGCGGCTTGGGCATCAAGCGGTCTACCAAAATAATACCCCTGCCCATATTCACACAGTAAGGTTTGCAGTTGGTCAGCTTGCTCAGGCGTTTCTACCCCTTCTGCGGTCACATTCATGCCAAGATTGTGCGCTAGCGTCACAATGGTACGCACTATTTCGGCACTGTCTTGATCGGTATGCATTTTAATAATGAACGACCGATCGATCTTGAGCGTATTAATTGGAAATCGATAGAGGTAGTTTAACGACGAGTAGCCTGTGCCAAAGTCATCGATTGCCAGTTGAATGCCCAAGGCTCGCAGCTGATGCAGCAGATCAATCACCGCTTTACCTGTTTCCATAATGGTGCCTTCGGTGATCTCTAGTTTGAGGGAGGCAGCATCTAAGCCGGTTTCAGACAAAATTGACTGCGTGTGTTGAGTTAGGTCTGGTAGCGAGAACTGCCGACTCGATAGGTTCACGCTCATGGTCAAAGGCATCAGGTGTGGAAATTGGGTTTGCCATTGCCGCATTTGCCGACAGGCTTGCCGCAGAATCCACCAGCCCAGTTGGACAATTAGCCCGGTTTCTTCAGCCATGGTGATAAATTTAGCCGGAGTGAGGAAGCCATTGCGGGGATGTTGCCAGCGACATAGGGCTTCAAACCCGACAACTTTGCCCGTTGTGAGTTGCACAATTGGCTGGTAGTAAAGCAGCAGCTCTTGGCGCTCGTCTTCTGGATCATCCAAACTCGACCGATGCTCTAGGCTAATGGCTCGACGCAAATCGTTTTCTAACTTCAGCTTGGCCAACATGCGATTGTGCATGGTGGGTTCAAACACTTGATGGCGGTTTTTGCCAGCAGACTTAGCTCGGTGCAACGCCGTGTCGGCATCTTGGAGCAAATGCTCGGGCTGAGCGTAGCGAGTAGACCCTAGGGCAATCCCTGTGCTAACGGTGATATAAACGTCTTGCGAGTCTAAGTTGAATGGCAATGCTAAAATCTGCCGGAGCTGATCAGCGGTTCGGATCGCATCGCAGACATCTTCAATATTGCTGAGCAGAATAGCAAATTCATCGCCCGACAGGCGAGCCAACACGGCTTCTGTGGGTAAGAACCCTTTGATTCGATGGGCAAACGCAATTAATAGCTGATCGCCAACGGCATTGCCTAGACTATTGTTAACCACCTGAAACCGATCGAGATCTAGCAATAAAACCGCATAGAAGTAGAGCGGGTGCTCTGCTGCATGGGCGATCGCCTGCCGCAGCCGATCTAAGAAAAATGCTCGGTTGGGTAACCCAGTCAGCTCATCGTAATAGGCATTGCGCCAAAGCTGTGCTTCAGCGGCTTTGCGTTTCGTAATATCTGTTTGAGACCCTGCCATGCGGTAAGCATGGCCGCTGCGGTTTTGCACCGCCACACCGCGACTGAGCATCCAATGATAGGTGCCATCGTGATGCATCATCCGATGTTCATGCTCAAAATGCGCCGTTCGACCGTGGAGGTGATCGCTCAGCGTGACTTTGAGCGATTCTAAGTCATCGGGATGCACCCGGTCGTACCAAACCTGGAGGCGATCGCCAAACGCTTCGTCCTGCAGTCCTAGCATTTCTTTCCAACGCGGCGAATAATAAACCTCATCCGTTTTTAAGTTCCAATCCCATAGCCCTTCATTTGAGCCTCGCACTGCCAAGGCATAGCGTTCTTCACTTTGCCGCAACAGCGCATTGGTGCGAGCTTGCTCTCTGACCGCTACCACAGCACCTGTCAGGCTAAACAGCATCAGGGGAGTAGCAATCGGAATCCAAAACCGCAAATGGAACAACCCAATTCCCAGCAGTCCCCAACCCAAACAGAGGCTGAGCCAAGCCAGCAAGCGTCGCTCAAACCGCCAACTGGAAAGCAACCAGCTCAACCCTGGCCCTCCCAGTAGGATCAGCAATACCATCCATCCACGGCTCGGTCGTTGCAGCGCATTTTGCTGCAACAAATTACTGATCACCGTGGCCTGGAGATAGACGCTACTGGTCGGAGAATTGCGGTCGAAGGGGGTTTGCAGCGAATCGAGGGCAGTCGTCGTCACGCCCAATATCACAATCTTGTTGCGAAAAGCCTGCGCTGGAATTTGCCCATTCACCACATCTATGTAGGAATAATGCGCCGCTTGATAGGCAGAACCCAGCCAGTTAATCCACAGAGGACGCTCTAAATCAGGCAGTTTAGGTGGATGTGCACCGGCATAAACGTTGACAACGGCTAGACTAAACGCCGGAACGCCCTGACGCCGAAGATCAATTTGGCGCACCAACCCGTCTAGATCAGCTTGTTGATGAGTATGCCCGCTAGCCGTGGCAGCGGCACGCAGTAAGGGGGCAGGCAAGAGAGTGGCTCCTGTGGCGTCCCATGATTGAGCTAGCACCACTCGATTGAGGCGTTGCATGGCGGCGGCTAGCGTTTGATCTGCGGCATCGGGTTCCGACAGCACTAGATCGAGCGCCACGACTTTAGGTTCAGCCGGTTCTAGGGTGTTGAGTAGATTAAGATAGCGATCGCGCCCCCAAGGGAACGGCCCCACCCCCCGCAGGCTCAATTCATCGATCTCAATGACAACCACTTCTGCACTCCAAGGAATGGCTCCCCGCAGCTGAAACAGCATATCGTATACCAGATGCTCTAGCGACTGTCCAATCCCCAGCCTGAGCAGCCCCATGAGCAACAAAGCGGCGATCGCCCCTGGCAGCAGCTGCTGCCAGAGTTTGTTGATCGACGGCGTAAATTGAATCGCAATCGGTGTAGTCAAGACATGAGGCAACCGAGTTGTCATGGGCAACACTTGGATCCAGCAACAAAACAATCAGGCAAAATAATCAGGCAAAATAATCAGGCAGTGCCTAACGACGATTTGACGGCGCGGTGACCGCGATAGAGTAGGTTTTCTGGCCAAGACTGACCAAGAAATCAGCATCCTTACCCGGTTTTCCTAGGTTTTGCCAAGGCAACAATACCACCATGGGCAGGCCAAAGACGCTCTGAATCCGGAAGTGGAACCCTGCCCGTTGGTATAAAAACTGTCTTTATAGGAGCCGTTCACCGGGGAAAACTCCTAAGGGATGCTACTGACTTGAACCGTCTAACTAAAACTTACACACCCAGGAGGATTCTACGTAGTTTTGCAGCCCGTATGCTCCAAATGGGACAGTTCTTGGCGGAAGCACCAAGTGTCCCTGGCGAGCATTACTTAGACGGCGCTACTTAACTAATGGCCCTACTCAACTAGCAGGCCAGCATCACCCCAACCTTCAAAGTCCGTTCTGCACCAGTCACAAACCTACTTTCATCTTTACAAGGTACTCCAAAAATCAGCAATACCCCAGCCACTCCCTTGACAGAAACGTGATGTCAATGATTTGTGAATTACTATAAATGGAGTGATGCGTGTGATTTAGGTGAAGTTTCAGTGAAGTGACAAGCGCAACTCCCTAAATTCTCGGTTTCATAGACCGTTGTTGAACTGAAGATCCCGGTGCCGATTCTACAAAACCTCGTCGGGGTTGAAGACTCGAACCCAAAACTGCCCTTGCTGACCCAGCGTTGTCAAGGTTCATGTCAGCAGTTTGATCGTCAGTGTCATCGGCGGCATAGAATAAGACCTCGTGCAACCGGTGGCTTTAGAGTGCTGTTAAGAGGCATCAGTAGGGGCTGAATCTTACTGGCAGCACTCTAAAGCTACTTTGCTAGAAGTCTATTAGGTGATAGTAAGTCGTAACGTGGATGTAAAGCTGACGCTGTGGATTTTTCTTCTGGGCTAGATTTAAAGACGCTGTTTCCGTTTGAACTAGATGAGTTCCAGCAGCAGGCGATCGCCGCCCTGGACGCCAAAAAGTCGGTTGTGGTCTGTGTACCCACCGGCTCTGGCAAAACCTTGGTTGGAGAATATACGATCATTCGAGCCTTGGAGCATAACCAACAGCTCGCCGATGCCGGCTCGGATCAAAAACGGCGAGTGTTTTATACGACGCCGTTAAAAGCCCTGTCCAATCAAAAACTCAGAGACTTTCGCGATCGCTTTGGCGACGATCAAGTCGGACTATTGACGGGTGACGTATCGGTTAACCGCGATGCCCCAGTGTTGGTGATGACCACCGAAATCTTTCGCAATATGCTCTACGGCACTCCCATTGGTGAGGTGGGCACCTCCATGGAAGGCGTGGAAGCGGTTGTGCTCGACGAATGCCACTACATGAATGATCGTCAGCGCGGCACCGTCTGGGAAGAGTCGATCATTTATTGCCCTGCCGATGTGCAATTAGTGGCATTGTCTGCCACGGTGGCCAACAGCGACCAGCTGACCGATTGGATTAACCGCGTCCACGGCCCCACCGAACTAATCTATTCCGACTTTCGCCCCGTACCGCTAGATTTTCACTTTTGCAACCCTAAAGGGCTATTTCCGCTGCTGGCACCCACCAAAAAGGCCATCAACCCCAAGCTCAAGCGCGCTAAGGGCAAACCCAGAGGCAAACAAGACACGCCCAGCATTGCCTATCTCGTCAGCCAACTTCAGCAGCGCGATATGCTGCCTGCCATTTATTTCATTTTTAGCCGCAAGGGCTGCGACCATGCGGTCAAAGAAATGAGCAACTTCTCATTGGTGAACGAGCAGGAAGCAGCCCAGCTCAAGCAGCAAATTGACACCTTTTTGGAACGCAATCCCGAAGCCGCCCGCTCTGGACAAGTAGAGCCGCTCTATTGTGGGGTGGCCTCTCATCATGCGGGCATTTTACCAGCCTGGAAATCGTTAGTCGAAGAGCTATTTCAGCAGGGACTCATTAAGGTGGTGTTTGCCACCGAAACCCTGGCCGCTGGGATCAACATGCCTGCTCGCACCACGGTAATTTCTAGCCTCTCTAAACGCACCGACCGAGGCCATCGCCTGCTGACAGCCTCCGAATTTTTGCAGATGGCGGGGCGCGCCGGACGCCGGGGCATGGACATCCTCGGTCATGTGGTCACGGCACAAACTCAGTTTGAAGGCGCAAACGAGGCGGCTTATCTGGCTACAGAAGGGCCTGATCCGTTAGTCAGTCAGTTCAGCCCGAGCTATGGCATGGTGCTGAACTTGCTGCAAACTCACTCCCTAGAACAAGCCCGTGAGCTAATTGAGCGCAGTTTTGGCCAGTATCTATCTACCCTGACTCTACGACCCCAGCAGCAGGCGATCGCTGACCTCACCACCGAGTTAGACCAGCAGCTCACCCAGGTGGCACATGTTGATCTAGCGGAGCTGGCCAGCTACGAAAAAATTCACGAGCGGCTGAAGGAAGAACGCCGCCTGCTCAAGACGTTGCAGCAGCAGTTCTATGAGACGCAGATCCATGATTTGATGACGGCGCTGTCGTTTAGCACTGCTGGCACCATTCTTAGTCTCAAGGGCAAGCATGTCCCGGTAGCGACCCCCCTGCCTGCCACTCTAGTCTCCAAAATCCCTGGATCAGGGCAATTTCCCTATTTAGTCTGTTTAGGCCAAGACAACCGCTGGTATATCGTGGCGCTAGTCGATGTGGTTGGCCTGCACGCCGAATTCCCTCGCATCGCCCAAGTCGATCATCTGCTGCCGCCGCCCGAACTCACCATGAGACTGGGACAAACCCGTTCAGGCAATGATGAAACGAGGGCGATCGCCAGCCAAATTCCTCAGATTCCACTCTCAGAAATGACCCCCAGTGAAATTCAAGACCTGAAAGAGCGGGTGGCGAATACAGACAGACAGCTCCAATCCCATCCGATCCAAGCCTTCGGCAATCCGGGGCAGCTGCTAAAACGCCAGAAACAGGTTGAGCAACTCCAGCGCGATTTGGGCGATCGCCATGAAAAGTTGAACCGCCACACCCAACGGTATTGGCAAGAGTTTCTCAATCTGATTCAGATTTTGCAGCGCTGTGGCTGTTTAGACGGCGTTGAGCCAACCGACTTAGGCCAGACTACCGCCGCCATTCGGGGAGACAATGAGCTGTGGCTAGGTCTGGCATTGGCCTCAGGTGAATTAGATGACCTCGATCCTCACCATCTTGCAGCGGCCTGTGCCGCCCTCGCTACCGAAGTTTCGCGCCCCGACAGCTGGAGCCGTTTCGATGTATCCGGAGAGATCGTAGAAGCGCTAGAAGGATTGCGAGGCGTCCGTCGTCAGCTGTTCCAACTGCAACGCCAATATCACATCGTCCTCCCCATTTGGCTAGAATTTGAATTCATCGCCCTGATCGAGCAATGGGCACTAGGGCTAGATTGGATCGAACTGTGCGAGAGTACCAGCCTCGACGAAGGAGACATCGTTCGGATGCTGCGCCGCACACTCGATTTACTAACCCAAATTCCTTACGTACCGCACTTGCCCCGCAGGCTCAAGGACAATGCGTCGCG
>CASBQJ010000551.1 GCA_949127705.1 Synechococcales cyanobacterium PMM_0085 | reverse complement strand
TTATTGCTATTGCTCCGATTAAAGATACTGAGACCGGTAAAACAGTTGCCATTATTCGAGCGCGCATCCCTGTAAATGTCCTTGCACAAGTGTTTGGATCCGGTACTTTAGCAGAGGAAGAATTTTTCTTAGCAGATGAAAACGGCCAAATTATGGCCGCGACGGATCCTACTTTCGGTCAGTTAGTCGCCGCATCGGACTCAACGCTGAAGCCAAAGACGTTAGCAGACGAATTTTCTACCCGCTTCAAAGCGGATCAAAAACAGACGGCGATCGCAGCTCGTGCCGTTGGCCAAAACCGCGAGGTGATTACCTATCTCCCCAACCAGGAACTGGCTGCATCCTATAACCTCAAGTGGGGGGTGCTGGTTGCCCGTCCTGTGGCGATCGCCTTCGTACTTCAGCGGCAGCTGCTATTAACAACTCTGCTAGGAACGGGGGGCATTGCCCTGCTGGTGGCGGCGATCGCCACGGGGATTGCAACTCGCGCCACGCGGCCTGTGTTAGACGCCGCCGAGGCCGTAGAAAAAATTGGACAGGGCGATCTGGCAACCCGTGTGGTGGTGGACGGGGAGGACGAAATGGCATCCCTAGGTTTAAACATCAACAGCATGGCCGCTCAATTGCAGCAGTCGCTGGATCTGCAACAGTTTGATGCGGCACAAGAGCGGCTCGTTACGGCGGCAAAAGGATCAAATGTGGTGCAGGCAGCCGAGCTGCAAACGGTCTTTGATCAGGCTGTTGAAGGGGCACGCCAGCTGTTTAACTTTGATCGAGTCGTCATTTACCGCTTTCGGACAGATACTGATTCTGCCATTGTGGCCGAATCGGTTGATCATAAATGGCCGACTGCTCTCGATGAAAGTGTCAGTGATTCCTGCATTCCAGACGAGTTGCTTGCCGCCTACCGGGCTGGCCGGGTGGTTGCCACAACTGATGTTTCGATCGCACAGCTGCACCCAGCCCATCAAAATTTGCTGAAGCGGCTGCAAATCAAGGCCAATTTGGTGGTGCCAATTGTGGGTGCCGATCAGCTGTATGGTCTACTCATCGCCCACTCTTGCGCCACTACCTATAACTGGCAAGACTTTGAAATCAGCTTTTTGCAGCGCTTAGGGACTGAGCTGGGCCTGTCTATTTACCGGGTAGAACTGCTAGAGCAAACCACCAACCTAGCAACAGAACAGCGCCAGCTCAAAGAAGGTTTGCAGCGGCGAGCCTTAGAGCTACTGATGGAAGTAGACCCGATTAGTAAGGGCGATCTGACCACCCAAGCCAAAGTGACGGCAGATGAAATCGGCACGATTGCCGACTCTTATAATGCCACCGTCGAGAGCTTGCGCAAAATTGTGTTGCAGGTGCAGAAAGCTGCTAACCAAGTGGCAACGACCACCAGCTCCAGTCAGGTTTCGGTTCGATTGTTGTCAGAGGAAGCCCTAAAGCAATCAGATGCGATTATGGTTGCATTGAAAGTTGCAGAAAACACGGCGATGATTGTGCGTCAGGTGGCTGAAAACACAGAACGAGCCGAAATTGCCGTACAGCAAGCGGCACAAAATGTGGAAGAAGGGGATGCCGCCATGAACCGCACCGTTGACGGTATTATGGCCATTCGCGCTACGGTTGCCGACACGGCCAAAAAAGTAAAACACCTCGGAGAATCGTCCCAAAAGATTTCTACTGTGGTTGATCTAATTGGTGGCTTTGCGGCTCAGACCAATATGCTAGCGCTGAATGCGGCAATTGAGGCATCCCGGGCTGGAGAAGAAGGCCGAGGCTTTGCGGTGGTGGCGGATGAGGTGCGAACGCTGGCACGGCAATCGGCAGAAGCAACCGAAGAAATTAGAAAGCTGGTGGTGAGCATTCAGGCAGAGACCAATGAAGTGGTCTCCGCCATGGAATCGGGAACTGAGCAAGTGGTGATTGGGACGCAATTGGTGGACGAGGCGCGCCAAAGTTTGAACAAAATTACGGCAGTGAGTGCCCAAATTGGAGCGTTGGTTGAAGCCATTGCCCAGGCCACGGTGGTGCAGTCGCAAGCCTCGGAAGAAGTGACCCAAACGATGAAAGATGTGGCAGCGATCGCCAACAGAACCTCTACAGAGGCGGGGCAGGTATCGGTTTCGTTTGAAGAACTGCAAAAGGTGGCACAAACGCTGCAATCAGAAGTGGGTCAGTTCAAGGTGTGAAAATTAGCGCTGAGTTTTAGTGCTTAGTCTTTAGTGCTGAATTTTAGCGACTGCGTCAGGCATCCGTTAACGTGCCGAGTAACCGCTCAAACCCATCTGCTCAAGGCGAGGATCAGGGGCATACTGAACCAACCAAAAAAACACATAGCAAGGTTTGAACTGTGACAACGTATTCAAAACAACAAGCGTCTGGTTTGCGGGCAAATTGCCTTTCATTTCCTGAGACTCTAGCCCAGTCTGTTGGCAACATTGCCCCGGCTGCCACGCCGTCCGTCAATCTCGCGTTTGTCTTTGCCAGTGCCGGAAATGGCGCTTGGTTGGCGTTTCTAATCGCTACGATTGGGCTAGTCCTAGTCAGCTACAACATTAACCACTTTTCCCGCCGTCTGGCGCTGCCAGGGACTCTCTATGGGGCTATTGCTAAAAATTTGGGTCCCACGACTGGTATTGTCTCTGGTTGGGCGCTAATTTCAGCCTATCTGTTCACGGCGATGGCTGTAATGTCAGGCTTTACTATCTACGCCAATGTGCTGCTGGGTGAATTTGGTTTTCAGGCTTCCCCCATTTTGCTCTATGTCGTCTACACCCTCGTAGTTTGGTTTTACGCCTTTACCGATATTCAGCTTTCGGCTGTGCTCATGCTGCTGCTTAATGTAGTAGCGATCTCTTTAATTCTGCTGCTGTTGGTAATTGTGTTAGTTGGACATGGGTTCACGATCGATACCCCACAGGTTCTACTTGAGGATGTTTCACCCGAAGGTTTGCGGCTGGGACTCGTTCTGGCTATTTTTAGCTACGTTGGATTTGAGAGTTCAACCACATTAGGCGATGAGGTAAAGCGTCCTTTCCAGACCATTCCGCGAGCAGTTCTGTGGAGTGTGGTTTTATCCGGTCTGTTCTATATTTTTGCCTCCTATGTGGAAGTGTTGGGTTTCCGTGGTTATGAAACACCGTTAGATAAAACGGATGTTCCACTCAGTGTTCTGGCCAATCTTGCAGGTGTTGAGCTATTAGGACTGGCAATTGCTGTGGGGGTCATGTTCAGTTTCCTCTGCTGTGGCCTTGCCAGTATCACAGCGGGTTCACGGATTCTGTACTCGCTGGGTCGTCAGCAGATTTTGCCCAGTTTTTTAGGTGCCGCCCATCCCCAGAACCAGACCCCCCACGCTGCCATCTTCCTGTCTGTGCTGCTTATGTTTCTAGTGCCTGTCTCTTTATCACTGCTGGGGATTTCTGCCCTAGATACCTATGGCTATTTAGGCACGCTGGCAACCTACGGCTTTTTGTTGGTCTATGTGCTGATTTCAATTGCGGCTCCGCTGGAGCTGCGCAGTCAAAATCGACTGCGTCAACGGGATCTGGCGATCGCGGCTCCAGCCGTTTTGTTTATGATGACTCCTGTGGTGGCGAGTTTCTTTCCGATTCCACCTTTTCCTTACAACCTTCTCCCTTACGGGTTTTTGGTGTATTTAGCGATTGGGGCGCTGTTATCGTCTGGTGTGCATCGGCGATCGCCACAAACCATCAAAGATATGGAACGTGATTTTGAAGTGAGATAAAAGCGGTGCTGAATAGAAGGATGAATTTTCGCGCTTGAGTCTTTTGCCACCTTCGCCCTAACCCCTGTCTTCAGCAGCGCCAGACCAACCAGCGGAACCTAAACAATGGCAATCAATTCCGATATTCGTGACCACGCCTATCAATTTTTCACAGAAGAGGCTCCCGAACTGCTGCAAATTTTGGAATCAGGTTTACTGACTCTAGATCAACGCAGTACGGCCAAGGTACACAATTTGATGCGAGCCGCACACTCGCTAAAAGGTGGAGCCGCTAGTGTTGGGTTAGAGACGATTGCCACCCTAGCGCATCGGCTCGAAAACATCCTCAAGGCGCTTTACAGCGATTCGTTAGAGGTAGACACAGCTCTGGAAAACGATTTGCTGCGCGCCTATGATTGTTTAAAGCTGCCATTAATGGAGCAAATTACGACCGGGCATTTTGACCCAGATGCGTTGGCGATCGCCGATCCGATCTTCACTCAAATTGAGATCCGCTGTGGCGACGCGCTGCTGCAAACCGAGACCTATCTGCCTAGTTCTGCCGAGCTTGGCATTGATATGATCACGTCTATTTTTGAAGTGGATGTGGTGCAAGGGCTGGAACGACTTGCGACCATGTTGGCTCATCCTCAAGACTATGAAGTGGCTGGAGAACTGCGAGCTCAGATCGAGGTTTTCATCGGGTTTGCCGAATTACTCAACCTGCCAGAATTTAAAACGATTGCCGAAACT
>CASBQJ010000550.1 GCA_949127705.1 Synechococcales cyanobacterium PMM_0085 | reverse complement strand
GGGATTTAGGGTGAGGGAAAACTCTGGGTTTCAAGTTAGATGAGGTTTAGAGCCGATGTTTAGAACCGTTGCCCAGTCGTAATCGAGCGGACTTCACCATTGCGCCGCACGATCGCCTCGTCGCCTTTCACCGACACCAAAGCCCAGCCGCTAGAGCCGATCGCCTCACCCACTTGCACCCGCTGCGTTGTGCCGTTAATCACAAACAGCGCCGCAGACCGCGACGGATCGCCTAGCTCTAATGTACCGACCAGCGAGTAGGTTGAAGTGGTGGCAATATTGGGAATGCGAGCCGCTGGATCGGCCCCCGTGCCGGGAGCCGCAGGCAAGGTAGGCAGGGGCAAATTGGGTAGAGATAAGCTGGGTGGAGCGGGTCGAGCGGCGATCGCCCCCGATGCCGCACTCCCCCCTGGTAGGTTCATTCCCGCAGGCGGCTGATAGACCGGGACATAGACCCGCTCTAGTGCCGTTGGGCTACCGCCTGGATTGCCTGGTACCGTAACGCTAGGTAGACCTCCCACATTCCCGTTGGCGATCGCCCCCGTTTGGCGAGTGATCTCAGTTCTGCGGTCAATCACACCCAGCGATCGCTGCACGTAGTCTAAAAATGCTTCGTCTGCTGGAGTCGTTGGCGCGATCGCCTCAGTGGTGACGACTGCCGCCTGAGGCACTGCCAGCCGCTGCCCGTAGAGCTGTAACCCATACCAAACTGCCGCTGCTGTTGCCAATGACCCAAAAACCAACACTAACAGCAGCCCATCAAATGGCTTAGGCGTAGGTTCCAGGCGAGCCAGGGCATCGGGATCACTAGGCGTCAGGTCATCGGCGGCAGCCGCCACCACCGCCAAATCCCGCTCGCTTTGAGGGGGAGCGGATGGCAGGGGCGCAGGCGGCACCGCTTCCCATTGAGCAGACGGTTCGGGCGGCACGATTGAGTGAGTCCTATGAATGGAGATCGGCGGATTGAGCGGGCTAGGCGGCGCTACCTGTGGCAGCGGCGTCCCATCATGCAGCGATCGCTCGACATCCTCAAACAAATCATCCATCAAGCGATTGGCATAGGCTTCAGCCGAGAATCCGTCAGCCGCCAGCATCAAGCCGACGCCACTGGTTCTAGACGATGCGGCAGATGCAGGACGGTCGTCTGCCGGCTCCAATCTGGACGAGTTTGGGCTGGTAGGTTGAGACATACGTAGATAGCGGGATATTGCTAGATGTCTAAAAATCTAGCAACAACCAGACAAAAGCGCGATCTTTTCATCAAAATTGATGTCGAACCCTACACAATTGATCACGTTGCCACCAAAATTAGCGTTCCTTCTTTCCCACTACGGCCTGCTGCCGAGCTTGAATTTCCAGATACAGCAGCAGCGCGTTCACATCAGCCGGATTCACCCCACCTGTGCGGGCGGCTTGCCCTACTGTGAGCGGTCGCACCTTCGAGAGTTTCTCGCGCGACTCTTTAGACAGCGTCTCAATGCTGTGATAGTCCAAATCGGGCGGCAGTGGACGATTGGCTTGGCGAGCAATCTGATCAATTTGGTTTTGCTGGCGTTGCAGATAGCCGGAATACTTGATGTCGATTTCCGCTCCCTCGCGTTCAGCCCGCAGCAGCGTTGGATTGGCCAGCCCGTGCCGTTCTAGGTCGTCATAGTGAAACCCAGATCGGCGCAGCAAATCTGCCAGCGTAATCGAGCCTTTAATCGCCTGTTGCGTATCGGCAAAAATTTGCTTGCCAATCTCCTCGTGTTCCTTCACCCGTGTCGTGTACAGCCGCTCTTTTTCGGCAATGATCGCCGCCTGTTTGTGCGTAAACCGCTCCCACTGGCGATCGCCCACCAGCCCAATTTCGCGACCCAGCGGCGTCAGGCGCTGGTCGGCATTATCAGAGCGCAACACCAGCCGATATTCTGAGCGCGACGTTAGCATCCGGTACGGTTCCCGCAGGTCTTTGGTGCAGAGGTCATCGATCAGCGTGCCCATGTAGCTTTGCTCACGGGGCAAAACCAGCATCTGTTGGCCGCGACAAAACCGAGCGGCGTTAATCCCCGCCACAATGCCTTGAGCTGCCGCCTCTTCATAGCCCGTCGTGCCATTAATTTGCCCCGCGCAAAACAGCCCTTCCACTTTCTTGGTCATTAGCGTGGGGTAGCACTGGGTCGCCGGAAAGTAGTCATACTCCACGGCATAGGCAGGGCGCAGCATCGTACAGTGCTCTAGTCCAGGCAGGGTACGCAGCATTTGCAGCTGCAAGCGTTCGGGCAACCCCGTAGAGAACCCTTGAATATAAAGCTCTGGCGTATCGCGACCTTCGGGTTCAATAAAAATTTGGTGCGAATCTTTATCGGCAAACCGGACAATTTTATCTTCGATGCTAGGGCAGTAGCGCGGCCCTTTGGCATCGACCCAGCCGCCGTAGACGGGCGATAGATGCAGATTGTCGCGAATCAGCTGATGCGTTTCTAGCGTGGTGCGGGTGAGGTAACAGGGCAGCTGTTCCCGCTCCACCCACACATCGGGGTCAAAGCTAAACCAGCGCACGTCGGTATCACCGGGCTGCGGCTCTAGCTTGCTATAGTCGAGCGATCGCTTATCCACCCGTGCCGGAGTCCCCGTCTTCAGCCGCCCGGTTTCAAAGCCCATGCGGTTCAACGTCTCGCTCAGCCCAATGGCGGCAAACTCTCCTGCCCGTCCTGCCTGCATCGACTTGTCACCGACCCAGATTACCCCGCCCAAAAATGTGCCCGTCGTCAAGATCACCGTCTTGCAGCCAAACGCCACCCCAAAGTAGGTTTGCACCCCAATCACGTCATCATTTTTGCCCAGCACCAAGTCTGTCACCATGCTCTCGCGCACGCTGAGGTTGTCCTGGTTTTCGACAATAGTTTTCATCACGGTGGCATATTCCCGCTTATCGGTCTGCGCCCGCAGTGCCCATACCGCTGGCCCTCGCGAAAGGTTGAGCACCCGCTTTTGCAGATACGTGCGGTCGGCCATTTTGCCAATTTCACCGCCCAGAGCGTCTACTTCATGGGTCAGCTGCGACTTGGCAGGGCCACCCACCGCTGGGTTGCAGGGCTGCCACGCAATCTTATCTAGCGTCAACGTCAGCATCAGCGTGCGGCACCCTAACCGGGCGGCAGCCAGCGCTGCTTCACAGCCTGAGTGGCCAGCCCCCACCACAATCACATCAAAATAGTCTTGAAATTCTACAGGCAATTCGACGGTCATGGCAGCAGTCAGGCAACTTCAGTAAATCTAGATTCTGCTTTGATTCTAGCGATAGAGTGCGATCCTGCTGTAATTAGGGGTGAGTGAGCCACTGGTCTTATGCACTTGTCCCCCGTTCACTTGCTTGTTTTACGTTCACTTTAATGTGGAGCCGAGCGATCGCCGATTTAACTCTAGAACAGGACAGACTAAGCTAGCTTGAATCGGCGTTAGCATGCTTTTAGTCACCTGCTGCATCGCTTCGTAAGTCGCATCGCAGCTCTTCTGTGCTCCAAACGCCCGCATGATGGTCTGGAACCACAGCAGAAATCGCTCGCGCATCGTATCTGGATCATTGAATAGCATGGCCACAGACGAGTAGCGCAGCACCCGAATGGTGTCCCGTTTCCACTTCACCGTCAGATCTTCGCCACCGCTACGTAAGAGCGTTGGATCGAGTGCCGTCATCTTGGCATAAACCTGTTGCACAATTGCCGCTTCCGACGCTTGTAAGGTTTGATAGGTATCTACTCGTAGCGCATAGGATTTGACATAATCTTGCAAAAACTGAAGCTCGCTGTCGGTTGCATAGCGTCCATCTGTAGCTAACGTGAGGTGCTGGAGCTGGCTAAGCATAGTATTGTCCTCGTGGCCATTGCATTGCCACTTTAGTGAATCAAGATTACAAAGAAAAAAGATCACAAATCATCAAACGGGCGATCGCCTCAACCAATCGCTAAGTCCAGGCGCAGGCGTCTAAGCTTCACTGCTATTGGAGAAATACTCCACTACCTTGAAACTGGTGGTGGTTTCCAGCTGTTTCATCATGGAACGGGTAATGAGTTTCCCGGCTTCCACCAATATCTGTCCAGTGAGCGGGTGCAGCAGATTTTGCTCGGCTCGTCGGCCAATCAGGACTTCAATATCTTGCAGGGAGTTAATGTACATACCGGGAGGCAGTTCTACCACTACTCCGTTGCCCATAACCCGCGCCTGACAGGCTAGGCGAGAATTTGTCTTACAGGTGGTAATCACTTCTAAGGTGCGCTGTTCCCGGCGATTAACGGGTGATAGAGCGTCCATGCCGCTTGATACGTAAATGTGGCACGTAGCGCACATCCCACGCCCACCGCATTCTCGCAGTACGTCTAGATCTTTGTTGAGCAAAACCGATAAAAGGTTGCCATTGGTTTCAACAGACGTTTGCTGAGCAATCGGTTCTAATCTGACGGTTTTCACTTATCCGGTTCTCCGAAACATGTTACGTTTTGTCTTGTTACGTTTTGTCTGTAGATAGCAGTACCTTCTGCTGATCATTTAGAGCACTTTGCTCCAGTAAGGCTGAAAAATCTCGAATTACCTTAGAGCAGCGCCCAATAAATGCATGCACCCACTGTTTTGCCCACTGCTGCTGCTCCGGACTGAGAGCTGCGCCAGTTTGCGAACTCAACGTTTCGCAGAGGGTAATCTGGGCGGAACGCTCTATTTGAAAGGCAGCGAGCCAGTCTAGGCTAGGGCGGGTCGCCTTCCAGTAATTGCTGACAACCGTTGGCCCTAAATAGCGCACCGTAATGTCGCTAATTTGATTTAGGGCGGTCAGCAGCTCTTCAAGGGTGAGCAGGACAGATGGCTCAGGGGCGAGATGAACAGGGGCGAGATGAACAGGGTTCTCAGGATGAACTGGTTCTGGGAGTGCTGCTGGGGGTACCTGTGGAAGAGGAACCATCTCAGGCTGAGGCGTTTCTGGGGCAGAAATTGGTGCACGCGGGGGGGCAAAACTGGAGATGGGGCTAGCGGGCTGGGAGGCCGGAGACGATGCCGGAGGCGGTTTGGCTCCATCGACTCGGGGTACTTCAGAGGTTGAACTTCGTTTCCAATAGCTTTGGTTGGAAAGAGAAATGTTGCCCGCTAACAGCCGGAAGGTGGCGATCGCATTGGCCGGGTCGGCTTTTAGTTCGCACCGCAGCCGTTCGATCGCCTGTAAGTAGTCGGCGTGAATCAAACTGGTATGGGCTAGTACGAGCAGAATCAGACCGTGATCTAATTTGTAGATATAGGCGTGATGTCCGCTAAACTGAAATTCGAAAAACTCAAACCCCGGTGGAGTGGTCTCGACGACCTGTTGAATTCCTTGGGCAAGCGCTTCCTTCTGCTGAAAGTTTAGGGCTTGATCGATGCCATAGAAATAGGGACGCGATCGCCCATCCATCAGAGCGATTCCGGCAACACCGGGCAAATTCAAAAAATCTTCGACTTCCTCCCGGTTCATAAGGTGCGCTAATACTGCTCTAATACTAAGTAATTCCCTTAACCGCGCGGCAAATGCAAAAACATGCAATTTAACTTAACGGTCGTGATCGCCTTGACTCCTCAACATATCGCCTGCACCTGATACCGCCCTGTGGCTTAAATAAAATTCAGTCGCTTACACTACCAGAGGGGCTAGAGTAACGGGCAGAAACGGGTTGCTCCTAAGTTAAAGCATCTAAACCCCTACGTGTGATCCGTCTCTACATTATTGTCTGTCTTAGTTACCCGTTTCAGTTCTTGGCTTCACGCTGCCCAATTCAGGCTTTGGACACGCTTCCCGACTTGTTTGACCAGCCTGGTTCAGAATTGCGCGGTAATTGAACACCGTTTGCAGACCTCTTCAAGACCTTCAAGCTTTTTCTCTTCATTAGGCTTAGCAGTCATGGCTGACCTTCCGTTTACTTTAGACCAGTTACGAATTCTCAAGGCGATCGCCGCCGAGGGCAGCTTTAAACGCGCCGCAGACAGTTTGTATGTATCTCAGCCCGCCGTGAGTTTGCAGGTGCAAAACCTGGAGCGGCAGTTGGATGTGCCCTTGTTTGACCGAGGAGGTCGGCGGGCACAGTTGACGGAAGCAGGGCATTTGCTACTGAGCTATGGCGATCGCATTTTGTCACTTTGTGAAGAAACCTGTCGAGCCATTGAAGACCTGCAAAACCTGCAAGGTGGCACCTTAATTGTGGGAGCCAGCCAAACCACTGGCACATACTTGTTGCCGCGCATGATTGGCGTGTTTCGCCAGCGCTACCAAGAAGTAGCGGTGCAGCTGCATGTTCACTCCACTCGCCGCACCGCATGGAGTGTGGCCAATGGGCAAATCGACCTAGCCATTATTGGGGGTGAAGTCCCTCCCGAATTACACGATTCTTTAGACATCATTCCCTATGCGGAAGACGAACTAGCACTGATTTTGCCGATCTACCATCCGCTGGTGCGCCACGGCATGGTGCAAAAAGATGACCTGTATAAGCTTCAGTTCATTACGTTAGATTCTCAATCCACGATTCGCAAAGTGATTGACCAAGTGCTCAGCCGCAGCGGCATTGAAACCCGACGGTTGAAGGTGGAAATGGAGCTGAATTCAATTGAGGCGATTAAAAATGCTGTGCAGGCTGGGCTAGGAGCCGCGTTTGTTTCGATCTCGGCGATTGAAAAAGAGCTGCAAATGGGTGTGTTCCAGCGCGGTCGCATCGAAGATGTAGTGGTGAATCGGATGCTATCGGTGATTGTGAACCCGAGCCGCTATCGCTCAAAGGCCGCTCAAGCCTTTATGGAAGAAGTGTTGCCCCAGTTTGTCACCCATAAGCCAAAACCTCAAGAAGACGATGCGATCGCCCCCGACGGGGTGGAAGTGGCGTCGTTAAAAGAGGGATGAGATTTTAAGCGTGGGGTCTCAAGCGTTCGGCCTGAATAGAGGTTAATCTAGAGCATGAAGGCGCGTTGATGGTTTGATTGGCGCTAATCGGCGCTAATTCATTGAGGCTTGCTCTTGCTCGCGGCTCACTGATTGCTTACTGCCACGTATGGAAGTCTATTGCACCCGTCCGAGTTGTCCGCGTCCTCTAAATCAGTTTGCCGATCTGGATGACGCTGCCACGCTCAGAACCGTGCAGCAGAAATTTTGTACGACCTGTGGGATGCCGCTGGTGCTGGCAGGGCGCTATGTGCCGCAGAAGCTATTGGGTCAGGGAGGGTTTGGGGCAGCATTTTTGGCGCGCGATCGCTACACTCCTGCCATGCGTCGCTGTGTGGTCAAAGAATTTCAGCCTGCGGGCGATCTCAGCCCTGCCCAATTGCAAATGGCTCAAAAATTATTTGAGCGAGAGGGAGAAGTGCTGGAGCAGCTCGGCAATAACCATCCGCAAATTCCCGATCTGCTGGCGTTTTTTGAAATCGATGCTCCAAGTCGGGTGGCGGGTAAACCAGAACGGTTTTTTTATTTAGTCCAAGAATTTATTGATGGCGACAACCTGGAAGAGGAGCTAGAGCGGCAGGGCGCATTTTCGGAAGCGGCCATGGTGGAGGTGCTGCGAGAAATGCTGAAGGTGCTGAAATATGTGCATGAGAATGGCTCGATCCACCGTGACATTAAGCCGTCTAATATTATGCGGCGCAAAGACGGGCGGCTATTTTTGCTAGACTTTGGCGCAGTCAAACAGGTGGCCGCCGGAGCCGCCGCCACGCCCGGTAAGGCATCCACTGGGATTTACTCTATGGGGTTTGCCCCGCCCGAACAAATGCGGGGCGATCATGTGTATCCGGCAACCGATCTCTATGCTCTTGGGGTTACCTGCATTACGCTGCTGACCGGAAAATCCCCCAGTGAGCTATACGATTCCTATAGCAATGACTGGAACTGGAGATCCCAG
>CASBQJ010000549.1 GCA_949127705.1 Synechococcales cyanobacterium PMM_0085 | reverse complement strand
GCAAAAGGGTGATTCTCACGAGGCAGTTGAAGGAGCAACTTTGATGGGTCAAGTTCAGCTACCCGATGGCTCTCAGCAGAAAGTTGACTTTGAATACGATGCAGAAGGCAAGCACTATACCGCAATGTTGCCTGAAACCGCATCTGGTGAATATAAGGTCGCTGTGCTAACCGATATCAATGGTGAAAAAGTCAACGGGCGCTTTAGTTTTACCAAGTAAGTTCCCACGATGAGAATTTTGCTAGTCGAAGATGAACCAGACTTGGGTGCAGCGTTAAAGCGATCGCTGAAGCGAGAAAAATACGTGGTGGATTGGGTCACAGATGGTACAGAAGCTTGGCAGTTTCTCGAAAACTCCTGGACGCAATATACCCTTGCCATCTTCGACTGGTTAGTGCCGGGACTATCGGGCGTCGAACTTTGTCGGCGGCTTAGAGCCAAGCAGAATCCATTACCTGTACTGATGCTGACGGCGAGAGATCGGATGGAAGATCGGGTGATGGGGCTGGATGCTGGAGCCGACGATTACTTGATCAAGCCTTTTGGGATGGCAGAGTTACTGGCTCGACTGCGGGCACTGCAACGGCGATCGCCTCAACTACAACCGCCTCAGTTGCAAACTGGCAACCTCATTCTCGACTACAGCACCTCAACTATCTCGATTTTCATGCCCAACGGAACCCTACAAAAAATTCCGCTCACAACTAAGGAATTTCAGCTGTTGGAGTACTTCATGCAACACCCCAATCAGATTCTCTCGCGTGACCAAATGATTGGACGAATTTGGCAAGCAGAAGCAGATTTTAATAGCAACGTCGTCGCGGCTCAAATGCGGCTATTACGACGAAAGCTGACGGAGTACGGTCACGATAATTTGATTGAAACTATTTACGGTATGGGATATAAGCTCAATACCCATGAAACATAGCCAGGTTTTTCACTCAACTCGATTGCGGTTAGCCGCGCTGTATACCGGAACAATGGGAGTTATTCTTACGCTCTGTGGAGTTATTTTTTACGAAGCAATGGCACACAGTCATTTATCTGAGCTGAACCATCGAATTGAATCTGTAGCCGGGACATTGCACGATGGGCTAGAAGCTTCTCTACGAGAACCGGGCAGGCTGGAACCCGTTGTTCAAAAGTTTGTGCCAGCCCTATGCGCGGCTCAAGCAGTCTGTTTGAGTCAAGATACTACGGCATCACACTATTTGGGGGTATTTCAACAAGATGGCTACTATATCCGCTTCCTCGATTTGTCTGGGCAATTGTTGGCTAGTAGCGGACAAACTCCGACTCACTCACTAGAGCAAATCGAAACTGAACCCTGGCAAACCTTAGAAATGCCTGATGGTACTCACTATCGGCAGCTTTCCTTATTGCTCAAAACAGCCAACCAAACCCCTTGGGGATACATGCAAGTGGGGCGATCGCTCTATGAGGTGAATGGGCACATGGTTTGGGTCAAGCTGAGTCTGCTGGTTGGATTACCGAGCACTATGCTGCTTGTTGCCGTTGCCAGTTGGTGGCTGGCCGGACAAGCCATGCAGCCTGTGTACAAGTCATACCGACAGATACAACAGTTCACAGCGGATGCAGCACATGAATTACGAACGCCCCTAGCTGCCATTCAAGCGAATCTAGAATCCACGCTCACTCCAGACGCAACTGACGCAGATGCCTGGGATACTCTCCGGATTGTCGAACGACAAAATGGTCGCTTGTCCAAGCTTGTACAAGATCTGCTGATTCTCTCCCGCATGGATTTGCAGGGACTTCCTGCTCAGCGACAACCTTGCAATCTTAACGATTTAGTCAGTGATTTAGTTGAGGAGTTTGCAGGATTGGCGATCGCCTCTCATCTCTCATTAGAAGCCGACATTAGGGGTGCTGCTCTAATTACTGTACTAGGAATCGAGGAGCAACTCTATCGTCTGGTTGCCAACCTGATTACCAATGCCATTCAATATACCCCTGCCGGAGGGACAGTAGTTGTTTGTCTGAGTGGAGATGACTATCATGCTCTAATTCAGATTCAAGACACGGGAATTGGCATTGTCCCTAAAGAGCAATCCCGTATTTTTAATCGGTTCTACCGCATTAGTAGCGATCGCTCTCGGCAAACCGGAGGTGCTGGGTTGGGGTTAGCAATTGCCCAGACGATTGCTCAGGCCCATCGAGGAAATATTCAAGTAGAAAGCGAATTAGGTAAAGGCAGTACTTTTACGGTCCAACTCCCTTCAAAAAGAGATAAACAGCCCTGATAAATTTGTGGAAGTGAGGCAGTTAAAGCCGCCTCGTCAAATCTGGTCATGGACTTCCAAACACTCTTTAATCTCTGATAGGGGCAACCCCAAACTTCGATCGCGTTTAATGAATTTTAGGCAAGACAAGACATCAGCACTAAACAGCCGATATCCGCTCTCAGTTCGTCCCGATTTTTTTAACAACCCCAACTCATCGTAGTAGCGAATTATTTTAATGGGTAAACCGCTTGTTTTTGCAACAGCTCCAATTAGCCGAGTCTGCTCTTGAACCAGCATTTTAACCCCCTATTATAGGCTCGTTCTCTTTAAACTTTATTTCAAACTATGTCCAAGAATAATGAACCAACCTTTCCAGGTATTTGTTCTGAAAAAGTTAGTTCATTAGCTTAATGATGTGAGCCTCCCAAACAATGTGCAAATCAATCGAATGCTCTGATTAGAACGCTCACGTTTCAAAATTAGCGACCCATTTGCTGCATATCTTCCATATTCTGGCAGCAACTACAGCCGGATGAGGTAGGCTGGTCGGTCTCCTGTGCCAAAGCTGAACCCGCTGTTAGGGTCAGCACCGCCAGACCTGCAACAAATGCACTGAGTAGAGTTTTAGTCCGTGTGGACATATTCTTTTTCGACTCCTAAATAACTTGGTGGACTGTTCTTTGAGAACCAAGACCAGCATAAACCCTCCAGTTAGCTGTAGAGTCAAGAGCTGCCGTAACAATGCATTGCACAAATTTCGTAAACTATTTTCTGGCTGCTTTCCACATATAGCTCGTAGAGCTATGTGTGGACGTATAGTCAGTGGAAAGAACCCTAACGAATACCGATGCCTGCTTCCTACAGTGACGACCTTCGCACCAAAGCTATCACCACAGTCAAACGAGGAGAAGGCAAAACGGCTGTGAGTCGGACGTTCAACATCAGCCGCAATACCTTAGACCTATGGCTCAAACCAGAGGAAAAAGTTGGCAACTATAGTGGTAAAAACTAGGTAACGGTGTATCTTGTAGCGGCGATCGCCGTCACAAACCTCAAGGGTTTGAGCAGTCATATTTGCTCTGAGCTTTTGTATCTGACATTAGAAATCTGACGTTTGACAAACCAAATAGTTAAAGGTGGCATCAGCAACCACATGAATAATGGCACTAGCCCAGTGCCTAAGAAAGGAATTGTTGGCATGAACTCAGCGTATGCCCACCGGCCAAGCGGTCCAGTCGCCAAGGCTTCAAAAACAATTGTTATAACAACTCCCACAAGTGTAAAAAGGCTTATCTGCTTGCGGCTTGGTCGATGCACCCATTGACGTGACTTTGATAGAGCTGCAACCACCCAAAAAGAGGTCAGCGAAATCCCAACATCTCCAACTGTAGCGAGGGTGCAGTTTCTAGTTCTGTCAAAGCAAGAGATCGCATTTGAAACTTGGTAAAACGGCATTTGCTGAACTTCCCAAAAGAAAGACAACAGAAATGAGAATATACCGACATTCCATTCAGGTGAGTTCAGCCAACGCAAAGAGCAAATGATGTTCTGATGATTTGACATAAGATTACTAATCCACTGAGTAACCTGCGGTGGCGATCGCTTGCTTCACCATCACTTCAGGCTGTTGAGTTTCGATTTTAACCTGCTTCGTTTTAGGATCTGCCTCAACGGTGGCAGATGGATCAACCGCTTTCACGGCTTTCGTAATCGTCTCGCTACAAGCAGAACACGCCATATTAGGAACTTTAAATTCTAGTGTCATTTGCTTAATAGACGGTACTACAGACCGCCTCTATCGGGATTAACTCTATCTTAAAGTCTCCACTGCACTGGACAGTCAAGGGGGCAGTAGAATAATACTTTGCTGGATAGAAAAACAAGCGATCGCTTCTCAGTTGGGTAGCGATCGCTTGAAGCAAGACGAGTGATACGTTCTGATATCGCTTACGCCATCGCCGCAGCCATTTGGCGGCACGATTCCGCACAGCGGAGGCAGTGGTCGTGGTCGTGCTTTTCGCACTCGCCGGCACAGCGATAGCTTGCGCTGACTTGTCAGTTCACACGCTTCAGCACAAGCTCCGCACAGTTGCGCGTGAAGAGCAGAGTTGCGAGCCATGAAGCGAGCGCAAGTATCGCAGGTGTCCGTACAGTCATGGCAGAGCTGGGTTTGTAAAGTAGTTTGTGTCAGAAGAGAAAAGGGTAGTTCTAAACAGGTAAGGATAGCTGAAACGCAATGCCCGACTGGAATCCACGGCTCAATCCTTGAACCCAAGGGTTGAAGTTTTTCAACATATGGAAGCTGAAACGCTACCTATAGCACCAATCACTAAGCTCTCCAGTCAAAAATGGTCCGTACACTAAGGCGTGTAACTTCTGGCTAAATGCTCACGATACCCGTACAGCAATCATTACAGGCGTCATTACCTGTTTAGGACTACCGGGAATTAAATCCAGCTTAAGCTTTAATAGCCGTACCCTTATACAAGTATCCTGCGACCTTTGAAACGCCTTGGGCCTGGAATTGCTCTAATTTGACCGCCTCAAATTCATGTTCGATCAGAGCTTTAATATTGCGGTCGAGATGACATCCATCCGCGATCACTTTCTGAAAGGGCGTTAATCGATGCTGCCACACCCGAACCTTGGGATCGTCACTGAGACCATGCTCAACAAAGAAGAATTTCCCGCCCGGTTTCAGGACTCGATGAATTTCCTTGAGCGCCTGTTCCACCTTGGCAATGCTGCACAAAGTCCAGGTACTTACCACGCTGTCAAAAGTGCAGTCTGCCATAGGCAGGTTTTCACCGTTGAGGACTCGATGGTCAACAGTAATCCTAGCTGCCTGAATGCGTTTTTGTGCGATTTTATTCATTCCAGGATTGGCATCGATCGTCGTGATCTTTTGAATGCGATCGGGATAGTAGGGCAAGTTCAATCCAGTGCCAAAGCCAATTTCCAAAACTTCTCCCTCTGTCCCCGCGAGAACCTCTTGCCGATATCGGGCTAGGGCTGGATCAGACATCGCCCAATCCAGCAGGCGGGGCAAAATCATCTGAGTATATAGGCTCATGCTGAATACTCTTGCTTAGCCAAGGTTGAAACTGGGGCTGAAGGGTTCTCTAAATCGGCAACAACACTAGATGGCTTCACCTCGATCACTCCGCGAAACATATTCATGCCACAGGCAAACTCATAGCTGCCGGGTGCTGTGGGGGTAAATTCAACTGCTGTGATTTTGTTGAGGGTCAGGCTTTGGGCAATATGGAAGTCGGGCAAGCGCACCTCCTCTAAACAGCTACTAGGGTCGCGCCGCAGGAAGTTGAGCCGAACGGGTTGTCCGACTTGCACGACAATCCGGCTCGGCTCATACCCCCCATCTACGGTGACAGTCACTTCCTGAATGCCACCTTGGGCTTGAGCTTGCTGAGACTTGGGTCTACTGAGGAGGAACCACCAGAGTTCTAAACCTATCAGCCCTAATCCACCCAGCGTCACAGCAACTTTGTTGCCTAAAGGTTGGTCGATGCGCCGAAACTGAGTGGATGCTGATTGAGGTGCCATGTTATGTTCAGCGGGCGCTGCAATCACCCCTGAGATTGCGCCGAGCAAAAATCCGAATCCTGCCAGCGTTCCAAAAAATGTAGCTTTTCTTAGCATTAACGTTACTCCCTGATAT
>CASBQJ010000548.1 GCA_949127705.1 Synechococcales cyanobacterium PMM_0085 | reverse complement strand
TAACACTCAGCGACGAGCAGCATATGCCATCTGACCAACCAGGCATTGTGATGCGTAAACAGCTAGCGGCACTCTTGAAACAGCATGGAGAAATAGAGCAACGGCGGATGCAATGCCATAATCCCTGTTAGATTCCAATGCTTTTTAGTTACTTGCGGGAAGCTGTTCGGTTAGAGCCGGTAAGGTAGAACGGCTAGAATTACCATCTACCCGATTGAATTGAGCGTCAGAGGCAGGAAATGTTTGAAAGGGTTCACTGTACAGATTCAACTTTTGAGCGAATACCAACCACAAAAACATTGGATCCTCTATCAAATATCGTTTCCACAGCCGCTTCGGCTCTGACACTAGTCTGTATAGCCATTCCAAACCTGCCTTGCTCATCCATTTTGGGGCGCGATTTACTTGTCCTGCTTCAAAATCAAGCGTGGCACCCACAGCCAGAAAAATTTTAATGGCAGAAAACCGTTTTTTGTAGGCATAAATAAACTTTTCTTGCTTAGGAGCGCCTACTCCTACCGCTAGAACAGTCGCCCCTGAAGCATTTACCAGTTGAATGATGCGATCGCACTCTGCTGTATCCGTCTCAAATCCAATGGGCGGTGAATAAGAGCCAACCACCATTTCTCGACCAACTTTGCGATTAATTCTGCGTTGTGCCTCCGCCGCCACTCCTGCAGGGGCACCTAGAAGGAAGAGCTTGACCTCTGAATGATGGCGGTGATGCTGATAAAATGCTGGGAAAAAGTCAGAACCCGAAATTTTCTCGCATATCGGTGACCCCAAAAACTTTGCGGCATAGATCAGGATTTTGCTATCGCACAGCCTATAATCTGCCGTGTCATAAATCTCTTTAAACGATTGATCTCTCTGCAATTTCACAAGATGATCCACATTGGGCGTAAATACCACCCCTTGCTGCAACTGCTCCAATACATCTTGCATTGACAGATTATCAATTTGTAAATTTAGAATTTTGACGCTGTTCACCTATCACACTCCATAACTGAGGCATTGACACAAATTTGTAGGTAGACTCTGTTAAAATCCTGAGGAAGCAACTCTTGAAAGAGGCTACTTACAAGAGACGAGGCCAGAGAACCAGAGGCCATAAAAGTCCCTTATATTTTTAATAACATTCCAGCAAGCTTCAAAGACAGCGAGATTCTACGCATAATTTTTTTCGAGCTAAAAGTAGGATCTGCTAGTTTGAACGTAGAAATAATTAGTTAGAAATACTAGGTTTTCTTAAAACCATAAGTCAAGAATATTAGCGATTTCAGTTTGCAATAGGTGCAGTTTTTTTGGACTGTATACGGAGTACAGTTGCCAAATAAATAGCCGTGTTCGCTCTCAAAAAAAATCTTATAGTTAGTCTAAGTATTTACTCATACTGACAGGAGAAAATCTGCGAATTTATACCTAGTTTAAGATGCGTAGAACGACAGCTCGTCTACATTTTCTTGATTGAATTCATTCTGTTAGCCCAGAGCCGTTAGGGGGTTAGTAGGTCTGGGCACACTACTCTTGACGAAGAAGCAAGGGTTGCTCTTACTCACTTTGTACTTCACTTTGTGCCCGCTTCAGTCTTTGCGGAACGTCTTACAGGTAACAACAACAAGGGCAGAATGCGAATCATCCATGCTCCCAAAGGCCAGGGCATCGCCTGAGAGAAGCGATCGCGTGCAACCATTTCCTCAAGCAGGATTGGAATTTATCTGATGAAAACAATCCCTTCTATGCGCTTTAGATCCTTGAAAGACTTTAAATTTTGGCTAATTGGGATTGCCGCTGGGATGGCGACAATTCATCTAACCCTTACGTGGAGAGCCGACAAGGTTGATTTATTGGGGAGCAGTATCCTTTTTTTTTAGCAGTTTTCTCCCTGCTCACAGAACGCCAAGCGCCCCTTAAATTGAATAGCGGAATTGCTGCTAGTGCGATCGGAACATTCCTCATTGCGTGCGTGCTATTGAGGAGTATAACGATGCCCAGCGAGTTTTTTTTACTTTTGTCTCCTTTTTTAGCAGCTTTGGGGTTAGCGTTACTGGCTTCAGGATTTCGCGGGTTAGGGCAATATTACAAAGAACTGACAGTTCTCTTCTTTCTAGGTACGCCACAAGCGTTAATCCCACCATTAATTGATACCACAGCAATAACGGCAAAGTTTGCCACATTAGTCCTGTGGTATTCAGGATTTACAGTGTCGCGAGATGGTTTAAATATCTACCTCGGTTCTGGGGCAATAGAAGTATATCCAGGCTGTTCTGGTATTGAAGGAATTACCTATTTAGTGTCGTTGGCAGGTTTATTTTTAGTAATGTTTCCGATGAATTGGTACAGACGATTTCTCATTCTTTGGGTGGCAGTTGCAATCGCCTTTGTAGTAAATGGAATACGAGTTGCGTTAATGGCTCATCTCGTCGCCACCTCCGACATAGAAGTGTTTCAATACTGGCATAAAGGCAATGGTTCAATGATTTTTTCGATGATTTCTGTTTTGCTCTTTAGTGCTTGCTGCTGGGCTTTAAACCGTCAGGAAAATGCTGCGGAACAAGATCTCGAACAAGAGGATGACGATAATCCGCTGGAGTTGCAGGAGCCATGATGGCTGAGGCTTTATTTCGATTACCGCTGATGATGTTAACGTTTAGCAGCGTTGTCTTGGTTCTGGGCAAACTAACATTGATGCCAAACCAACCTACTGATGTAAAGGCTGCGATCGCACTTCCTACTCACGTGCCTTTAAAGGGCTGGCACGCGATCGCCACCCAGCCCCTCATCCCACCAACGACTGCAATCGCTCAAACCTTGCCCGAAATGGTTGTCGGAAATATCTACACTTATCGCCGTGATCGAACAACCCTAACAGTAGCAATTCGGTATTTGGTTGAGACTGACCCCAGCGTACGTAATTTACTGCTGAAATATGGCGAGCCTGCGGCCACGATTCCGTTTGCTTCCACCATTCAACAGCAAGAGGAGACCGGATTCTACAGCCTCTACTCTACCCAAGAGCATACTTACCTGAGTAGCTGTATTAATTCACGCGGCAAGAGCACCGTAACAGAAGCTCAGTTCAATCAAAATCGCTACAGGTTCGACCTGCGTCTAGACCGAGCCTTTCCTGTGTTGTTGGGTCGTGAAACCTTGCGCGATGGACGATGTCTGTTCACGGTCATGAGTATACCCCTGCGGGATTCCTCCCCCCAAACGACAGAACGCCTCCTAAAAGATGCTTGGACGTCTTGGTACCAAAGGTGGCAGCCCCAGTTTCCACCACCTAGACCATAAGCAACCGCTACGTAAGCATAGAAACCGTTTAATCAATATTAATGGAGTAATTAGATGACGCCATTGAATGAGCTACCGAACCAGAATCCTGCTAACAAACCCGTTTCGCCTGTGCTTTTTCGCTGGGCGGGCTATGGGTTACTCCTCTTAACGCTGCTTGATTTGGCAACTATTTTGCTGCCACCTCGATTGATGGATCCCGTTTGGGAGTTTGAAACCATGGGTGCAGTAATGGAGCGTGTTCCCGTACCGCTGCTGGCGATCGCCTTAATCTTCTTTGGCGAGTTGCAGTTTCGCAGTAAATGGGAGCGTCCTTTGATCAAAGTCATTTCGTGGGGAACTTTGATCTTTGGTATTTTCCTACTGCTAATGATTCCTCTAGGGGTGAACAATACTCTGCGGTTAAATAGCCAGAACATTACCCAAATTGAAGCTCAGTACAGTCAGCAAATGGATCAGTTAACTCAATTTGAGCAACGACTCAACCAGGCTAGTCCTGAGGAGATGAAGGCGTTTTTGGAAAGCCAGGGGATCGCGCTTGACGGGGCCGCCACTAAGACTCCAAAGCAAGAAATCTTATCTCAGCTGAGCACGATTAAAGCTCGACTGCAAACCCAGGCAGATACTGAAAAAACCAGTCGTCGAAACACATTAATGGAAAGCTCAATCAAGTGGAATCTGAGCGCTCTGATCTCTGGATTCTTGTTTGCCTATGTTTGGCATCTAACTCGCTGGGCACGAGGATCTAGGAAAAAACGCAGCAAGGTATCCCAGGCATCCGCTTAGTCATCGTATAAATCTTGATTGTCACCCTTTAAAATCCGGCGTTGCTGATTAGAGGTATGAATTTCGTAGGGGCGGTTCGCGAACCGCCCCTACAGTAAGGTTAAATATTGGCGGTTCATACCTGCATTCAGCAACGCCTAAAATCCTTCGGCCACAAGCGTTGTAGTTAGGGTCTATAAAATTCCAAATCCCACGCAGTTTGCTGCGTGGGATTCGGAGTTTTGGCTTTTACGTTTAAGGTTCAACTGTCGAGCAGCACTATTCCATGGGAAACGGCGCTAATTTTGCGGGACTGGGGCTTGGGTTGCACTTGCCCGTCGAGAAACACCTGGGCTGCGAACCTCAGCGATTCTGGACTGGAGTACAGCAATAGCCTGAACATATTGGGGATCTGCTTGACTGGCCAAGGAGTTGGGAGTAGATGACAATCGTTGGCGATCGCTGTCGGTTAGGTCGATGCGGACATCTGGAGCGATGCCCAAATGACTAATATCGGTGCCATTGGGAGTGTAGTAGTGCGCAATTGTCACGGCTAGGCCAGACCCATCGGAAAGAGAATGCACCGATTGCACCAGCGCTTTACCGAAGGTTTGACTACCAACCACAGCGGCTCGGCGGTTGTCTTTTAAGGCACCGGTCAAGATCTCACTAGAGCTAGCAGAGTTACCATCGACTAGAACAACTAGCGGCAGTTTGGTGAGAGCCGAGTTGTCGGCCAAAATCTCTTCGCTGGCACCGTTGCGATCTACTGTTTTGACGATCGCTCCGTCGGGCAGCCACATCCGAGAGATTTCTACACTGGCTTGCAGCAATCCACCTGGGTTGCCGCGTAGGTCTAAGACGAACCCATCCACACGCTGCGTCAGCAGATTTTCGATCGCCCGTCGCATTTGGTCGGCGGCGTGCGAGCTAAATTCTGAAAGGCGGATGTAGCCGATGCGAGTACCCTGTTCTTGTTTGAGAGAAGACTGAACGTTAGGCAGTTCGATGCGCGCTCTAGTGAGGGTTAAATCGAAGGATTCGGTGTCGGGACGTTGCAGGCGTAGCACAATCTGGGTGCCCACATCGCCGCGAATGCGACTGGATGCATCTTCAAGGTTCATGCCCTCTGTCGTGGCACCATCAATCGATAGAATGCGATCGCCCACCCGAATCCCTGCGGTTGAGGCCGGTGAGTTGGGAATCGGCTCTACAACTGTGATCTCTCCCGTTTTCTCATCTGCCTGAAGCCGAATTCCCACCCCTGAGAGTTCTCCAGTGGTTTGATTCGTCAGCGCCTCGTACTGGCTAGGATCCATAAACCGCGTGTAAGGATCTTCCAGTCTTTGTAAGACTCGACGCAACGCAGCATATGCTTCTGCCTGAGAGCTGTAGCTACCGCCCAAAAGCTCCTGCCGTGCCGCCAACCAGTCGGTTTGGTTAAACGTGGTATCAACATACTCACGATTCACGATTTGCCAAGCTTCATCCAAAATAGCCTTGGGGCTGTTTTCTAACGCAGCCTGGACAGATGAACTGAGCACGGGCGTCAACAAAGAAACAGTGGCAGTGGCTGCTAGGGTTCCACTAAAGATGGCAACATTAAGCAAACGAGCGCGCTTGAAAAGTTGATGCATGGGCGTTATCCGGATAAACGGCTAGGCAATAAGACAGTTGGCAATAGAGGTGAGATTGAAGCTGAGCAGCCGATGCAGATCTCTGAGGAACGGTCAAAACCTGTGAACCGGTGTCAGAGAAAGCCGCAGCAATCGCTCAAGAAAGTGTTTATGCACAGGATCGTGGTGGAGAGGGATGGGGAGGCTTGACCAATTTTGAGGCCGCTTTGAGCTGTGCAGACTTGACACACCTTCAACACTCATTTGACACATCGTTCAACCTGATAACGCTGAGTGGTGACTGAGGGCGAGCCTAACAGAGCGCACATCTATGCCCTTAGACTTAGTTTAGCTCTACGCACCCATTTGTCAGTGATCAGAGCGAGTTTGCCAGGAGTTTTCAATGGATTGCACTGGTTTTTTTGATACTCTAACCTCACTTGAGAGCTTTGGTATGAAAATTTACCCACAAAGTTAACAAGATTTCTTAAGGGTCGGGTACGTCACGGAATGTCGCGTCATCTAAGCGGCAGCTCACGTTGGGCAGTTCGAACGATCGCCAAGTCCAGGCCGGATTCAGACAGGATGAAGGCGATCGCCCTGCCCCTGTTCGCAAAACCACCCTAATTGGACTATAGACAAAATTCTATAACTACATTAACTGATGTGGTTATTTTTCTGAGTCCACCCGTGAACCCAGTCAAATTGGAAACCCAAAGATAGGTTTAAGTTTGCCTGTTTTAGTAACAGACGATAGAAGCGACTTAGACAAGTCTGTGCCACAATGTAAACGGTTTTGCCTATTCAGTAAGCGTCACGTAACACAGCCATAAGTCATGGAAACCCTGTATCAATATGCCTGGCTGATTCCGGTCTTGCCTCTAGCCGGGGCAATGATAATTGGATTGGGTCTGATTTCCTACAACCAGTCTGTCAATCGTCTGCGCACGGCGAGTTCTGTGCTGATTGTGTCGCTCATTGGCACTGCGATGGTGCTCTCCTTTGGGCTGTTATGGAGTCAGGTTCAAGGCCATGCTCCCTACGTCCAATCGTTTGACTGGGCAGCAGCAGGCGACTTTCACTTGAGGATGGGATTTGTTATTGACCACCTGACCGCCTTGATGCTGGTGATTGTCACGAGCGTCGCCTTTTTGGTGATGATCTACACCGACGGGTACATGGCTCACGATCCCGGATATGTCAGGTTTTACGCCTACCTAAGCCTGTTTTCCTCTTCCATGTTGGGTCTAGTCATCAGCCCAAATCTGGTGCAGGTC
Organism: Synechococcales cyanobacterium PMM_0085; assembly: GCA_949127705.1. Taxonomy (GTDB): domain Bacteria; phylum Cyanobacteriota; class Cyanobacteriia; order Elainellales; family Elainellaceae; genus CASBQJ01. The sequence continues at coordinate 4,535 of CASBQJ010000548.1, read as the reverse complement.
TATATATTTTGGGAGCTAGTGGGCATGTGCTCTTACCTCCTAATTGGGTTTTGGTACGACCGTAAGGCCGCCGCTGATGCTTGTCAGAAGGCGTTTGTCACCAACCGCGTTGGCGACTTTGGGCTGCTGTTGGGCATTTTGGCGCTGTATTGGGCAACGGGTAGTTTTGAGTTTGATGTGATTGGCGATCGCCTCCAAGACCTGGTTCAGTCTGGTGCTTTGAGTGGCGGTATGGCGGCGCTGTTTGCCATTTTGGTGTTTCTAGGTCCCGTGGCAAAGTCTGCACAGTTTCCGCTGCATGTGTGGCTGCCCGATGCCATGGAAGGTCCAACTCCGATTTCTGCTCTAATTCACGCCGCTACCATGGTGGCAGCCGGAGTATTTCTAATTGCTCGGATGTTTCCCGTGTTTGAAGGGATCCCGGTGGCAATGGACGTGATTGCCTGGACGGGAGGCGTTACTGCTTTCCTGGGAGCTAGCATTGCCATTACACAAAACGATATTAAAAAGGGCTTGGCCTATTCCACCATGTCCCAGTTGGGCTACATGGTAATGGCGATGGGTGTAGGAGCTTACACGGCTGGGTTGTTCCACCTGATGACTCATGCCTTCTTTAAGGCGATGTTGTTTTTGGGTTCGGGTTCGGTGATTCACGGGATGGAAGCGGTTGTGGGTCATGATCCCGTGTTGGCGCAGGATATGCGCTTGATGGGCGGGCTGCGGAAATATATGCCCATCACGGCTATTACATTTCTAATTGGCACTCTGGCAATTTGTGGGATTCCTCCCTTTGCTGGGTTTTGGTCGAAGGACGAAATCTTAGGGCAAACCTTCAATGCGAATCCAGCTTTGTGGCTGGTGGGTTGGTTAACTGCTGGGGTTACGGCCTTCTATATGTTCCGGATGTATTTCTCAACGTTTGAGGGTTCTTTTCGGGGTAATGACAGCGCCATTAAGCAACAGCTGAAAACAGAACAGTTGCAGCGCATGGGTTTAGCGTTTGGGCCGGGTGCAATGAACCCCAAAGAATTGACGGCTGAATTCCCGACTAGCGATTCGCCAGACAATTCGCATGATGCCCACGACTCCCACCACAGCAGTACCCCCCACGAATCGCCCCTGGCGATGTGGTTGCCACTGGTAATTTTAGCGATCCCCTCCATGTTGGTCGGTTTGATAGGAACGCCGTTTGCTAACTATTTTGAGGCATTTATCCACGCCCCTGGCGAAGTGGTGGAGGCCGCTGCCGAGTTTGAATGGTCAGAGTTTCTGATTATGGGCGGTAGTTCGGTTGGCATTGCCTTAATTGGAATTACGCTGGCCACACTAATGTATCGGACGCAGAAGATTGACCCAGGGGCGATCGCCGACAAAATTCAGCCCTTATATCAGCTTTCCCTCAATAAATGGTACATCGACGACATCTACAATGCCGTCTTTGTGCAGGGTAGCCGTCGCCTTGCCCGACAGGTGCTAGAGGTGGATGTCCGGATTGTGGATGGGTTGGTCAACCTAACTGGATTTGTGACATTGGTAACGGGTGAAGCGCTGAAGTACCTGGAAAGTGGAAAGGTGCAATTTTACGCGCTGATTGTTTTTGGCGCAGTGTTAGGTCTGGTGCTCGTGTCGGGGATTACGTGATCCTCTCGGGCAAAACAAAGAAAGGCATTTAGGGTAGACCTAAGTGCCTGCTCTTTGAAGCGGAGCCAAGGTGTTGCAGGCTTTTTTACATAATCTTTGCACTTAAAAAATATCCTGAATGAATACTGCGGATTTTCCCTGGCTAACTACTATCATCCTGTTTCCTATCGTGGCATCCTTCTTCATTCCCTTGGTGCCAGATAAGGAGGGAAAAGGCAGACCGATTCGTTGGTATGCCCTAGTGATTGGACTGATTAATTTTTCGCTAACCGTCTACGCTTTCTATTCTAATTACGATATCTCTAGCCCTGACTTGCAGCTGGTTGAAAGCTACTCGTGGGTTTCATCGCTCGATTTGCGGTGGTCGGTCGGTGCTGATGGTCTGTCCATGCCGCTGATCTTGTTGACTAGTTTTATCACTACGCTAGCGATTTTGGCCTCATGGCCTGTAACGCTAAAGCCACGCCTCTTCTTTTTCTTGCTGCTGGTGATGTATGGCGGACAAATTGCTGTATTTGCCGTGCAGGATATGCTGCTGTTCTTTCTGGTGTGGGAGCTGGAGCTGCTGCCCGTCTATTTATTGCTGTCTATTTGGGGTGGCAAGAAGCGGCTATATGCGGCCACCAAGTTTATTCTCTACACGGCGGGTGGTTCGCTGTTTATCTTAGTAGCGGCTTTGGCGATGGCGTTTTACGGGGATACCACTACCTTTGATATGCGATCGCTGATGGAAAAAGACTTTCCGCTGAACTTCCAGCTCTTGGCCTACGCCGGGTTTCTGATTGCCTACGCGGTTAAGCTCCCCATTTTTCCACTCCACACCTGGTTGCCAGACGCCCATGGTGAAGCGACAGCCCCAGTCCACATGCTGCTGGCGGGCATTTTGCTCAAGATGGGCGGCTATGCGCTGATTCGCATGAATGTGGAAATGCTGCCCGATGCCCATGTGCGGTTTGCGCCTATTTTGTTAATTCTAGGTGTCGTTAACATCATCTATGCGGCGCTCACTTCCTTTGCCCAGCGAAACCTGAAGCGGAAAATTGCCTACTCCTCTATTTCCCATATGGGCTTTGTGCTGATTGGAATTGCGTCGTTTACCGACTTGGGTATGAGCGGTGCCGTGTTGCAGATGGTGTCTCACGGTTTGATTGGAGCCAGTTTGTTCTTCTTGGTGGGAGCGACCTACGATCGCACCCACACGCTGATTTTGGACGAGATGGGTGGCGTAGGCAAAAAAATGCCCCGGATTTTTGCCATGTTCACCGCCTGTTCGCTAGCTTCGCTGGCGTTGCCAGGGATGAGCGGGTTTGTGGCGGAGCTAATGATATTTGTCGGCTTTGCGACCAGTGATGCTTACGATCTCACCTTTAAGGTGATCATCGTTGTTTTGGCCGCAATTGGGGTAATTCTCACCCCCATCTACTTGCTGTCGATGCTGCGTGAAATTTTCTATGGGCCTGAGAATAAGGCGCTAGTGGAACATGAGGTATTGGTAGACGCAGAACCCCGTGAAGTATTTATCATTGCTTCGCTACTAGTTCCTATCATTGGGATTGGGTTTTATCCCAAGCTCCTCACTCAGGTCTACGATGCCAAAACAGAGGAAATTACCGCTCGGTTGCGGACGGCCTACTTTATGGCAGTAGAAAAACGTAATCCGGCGTTAGCTGAGATTCAGCCGTTTCAAGCTCCGGCCTTACGGGACACGCCTAGTTAGGGCTTAAAAACTAGGGAATGTGATGAAAAGCTGCCTGGGAAATTTGATTTTTCAAACGAGAAATTAGATTCCCCAGGCAGCTTTTAAGTATGAGCCACAACTCTGATGGATTGGATTCTAGCTAGGATTGCAACCGCCAGTGAGCGTGAAGCCTAACCTTGTACCTAACCTTGTTTTAGATAGTAGAACTGATCGACTCGTGTTTGCCATGCTTGCCAGAGATGCATCATGGCCTCTGGCTCAAACCGGAAAATTTCGGCGGGTAGATGGGGTATGGCTACTATCAAAATCGCTTGCTGCAGCGGTTGAGCTTGGTCGGGGTAAGAGTGGTTTACGGCACCACAATACGCGGCTAACTGGAGGGGTCCGTCATAGAGCCTTTCAATTGTACCTTTGGGCTGATCAGCTGTTTTCCAATCTATGACGCAAGGAATGCCCTGATAGGTCGCTACGCAATCGACCTTGCCCGCGTAGCCTAAATCGTAGTGAAATACCGTTTGTTCAAGCAGACGCACGTCCTGCACGTCTGACAAAACGGGTTCTAAGCTTTCCCAGTAGGGTCGAATTGCATCCGGGCAGACGGGATTTTCGCCAGCTAAATAAGTTCTGACCTGTTTATGGGTCATGCTACCCCGGCGGCTGGCGGCGGCGGAAACGCGCCCTGCTTCGGTAGCACCCAGGCGATCGCGCCATCGCATCAGAGCTTCTCGTGCGGCCTGAGGTCTGGTGGCATTCAAAATAGTGGTAACACTGGGCAGGCGAACCCCCTGCGCATCAATCAGGTATCCCCGTTGAGGCTTCCTATCAATATGGCTTGGCATGGGTTTAAGCAAGGTTCCAAACTGCCAGATGCAACGAGTGCGGGATACCACAGAAGGAAATCCCTAAGATGTCATGATGGAAAAGTTCAGGGGCTAGTTGAGGCTCGGCTCTCATGGTGATTTTTCTCTCTGTAATGCCCTCACGCAGTTAGCCCAGCAACGCAAGGTGACACACCTATGACAACGGATAATCCCTCCCCTCGCGATCGCCAATCGCCCGATATCGTTCGTGCCCACGTATTCATTTCAGGTCATGTGCAGGGCGTAGGCTACCGATATTCTACTTGGGATACTGCCGCTCTACTCAAGCTCAAAGGCTGGGTGCGCAACCTGCGCGATGGTCGCGTCGAAGCTGT
>CASBQJ010000547.1 GCA_949127705.1 Synechococcales cyanobacterium PMM_0085 | reverse complement strand
GGGGAAGGTGGAGATAACGAGCGGCTGGAATTTCTGGGTGATGCAATTCTCAATTTCATCAGTGGTGAATACCTCTATCAGGTACATCCTGAAATGGGAGAAGATGAAATGACACGACGACGAGCCGCACTTGTAGATGAAAAACAACTAGCTAGATTTGCGATTGAAGTTGGATTAGATTTCAGAATGCGATTAGGTCAAGGTGCAATCCGTGAGGGTGGTTATCAAAATCCAAATCTTCTTAGCAGCACGTTTGAAGCCGTCATCGGGGCTTACTATCTAGATAAAAAACGAGACATTGAAGCACTGCGTTCTTTAGTAGAACAACTATTTGCCTCTGTGCCTGAAGGCGTTATGGTAATTCGCTCAAATATAGACTCAAAAAATAAGTTTCAGGAACTCGCCCAAGCAAATGGGGCAACGACTCCTCCGAAGTATGTCACAGAAAAAATAGGTGGAGTAGATCATGCTCCAGAGTTTGTTTCTAGAGTTCACGTGGATGGCAAACTCTACGGTGAAGGGAAAGGTCGTAGTAAGAAGGATGCAGAAAAACAGGCTGCTGAAGATGCTATAGCCAAGTTAAAAAAACGAGGATTGCTATGATGCAGGCGAGGGCTAACGTTCGCGCTGTATAGGAACGCCCCAATATGGCCAGTTAAACTACGCTTAAATTATAGTAAGCAGATTGAGCAGAGAATCTTATGAGCATCAGTCTCACTCCCGATCAAGAACGCCTGATTCAGACCAAACTTCAGTCTGGTAAGTACCACTCTGTAGAAGCAGTGCTTGAAATGGCTTTACAACTGCTGGATGAGTACGATCGCGCCGATGCAGAATGGGTTGAGGAAGTTCGAACAAAAATTGACGCTGCTATTGCAGTATCAGCCCACACCCTTCCAGTCGATGGTGAGACATTTGTAAACCAAACCCTAGAGCGATTCCAGCAAGCGAATCAGGCATAAGCATGAGTCGCTACGTTATCAACATTCTCGCCAGTCGAGATCTCAACGAAATTGCTGACTACTTTGCCGAAAATAGCCTTGAAGCAGGCGATCGCTTTTTTCGTGCGTTCAACGCATAGCCGCCGCCATAATTTGCCATTGCATCAATTAGTTGCTCACAAGCACTTCGCCTTTGAGCATCCGCTGAGCGGCATCTAGAAGCGCTTCTTCTAAATATGGTTTGGTAAAGTAACCCTTTGCACCCAGCTGCACGGCCATTTGACGATGGCGATCGGCTCCTCTCGACGTCAGCATGGCGATCGGGATTTGGTTCAGCGTCGGGTCTTTTTGCAAACGAGAGAGCAGCTCTAGCCCATCCATTCGGGGCATCTCAATGTCACAAAAGACGATATCGCAGGGTAGCCCAGAACGCAGCTTCTCCCAAGCTTCTTGGCCATCGCGGGCTTGTTCTACCCGGAAGCCGATTTTGGCAAAGGTCATGGAGAGCAGCTCTCGTACTGTAATCGAGTCGTCCACAATCAGTACCGTTGGGTCAGTCTTGACCACAGCGGGTTCAGCCGGAACTTCATCGCCACTCTTATCCCACAACAGGCTGTTGCCTTCTCGTCGGATTCGACCCAGTGATAGGTCAATTAGCTCTAGCACATCGGCAATTGGCATAATCCGCCCATCCCCCAACACGGTTGCCCCGGCAATTCCTAAGGGTTTGGGCACGGGTCCTTCGAGCTGCTTAATTACAATTTCTTGCTCACCCAATACTTGGTCTACTTGCAGAGCCATGTAGCTACCGGCATTACTGCGCAGCACTACTACAGAAACAATGTCTTCTTCCTGATTGCCGCCGTATACGCTACCTCGCCCCAGACTACGGCCATGCTTTAGTAAGTCTGAAAGCGGCTGAAATGGCAGCAGTTGGTCGCGCCACTGAATGCAGGACTGCCCTTCCTCGTTGGTTTGAATGCGATCGCGCGGCACGTCTAGCATATCTTCCACCCCATCCATCGGGAAGGCAATGCGGGAGCGGTTGCTAATGCAGGACAGCGCCTTAGAGATGCTGAGCGTGAGCGGCAGGCGGATAGTAAAGGTGGTACCTCGACCCACCGATGAATCAATGTTGACGACCCCTCGAATCTCATTCAGGCTGGTGCGCACCACGTCCATGCCGACACCGCGTCCGGATAGGTCATCGGCCTTGTCACGGGTGCTAAAGCCGTGGTGGAATAATAAGTCATACACATCTAACCGGGTCATCGTGCGGGCTTCTTCAGGTGTAATTAGCCCCTTCTCCAGCGCTTTAACTTTCACGTAGTCAGGGTCAATTCCTGCTCCATCGTCGCTCACCGATATCACCGTCTGGTTTCCTTGGTGGAAAGTGCGAACGGTGATTCGCCCCATCGCTGGCTTGCCCATCGCTGCCCGCTGTTCGGGAGACTCAATGCCGTGGGAAATCGCATTGTTGACTAAATGAGTCATTGGGTCATAAAGCTGCTCCAAAATCATCTTGTCGATTAGGGTTTCGCGCCCTTCAACAATCAGTTCGGCCTGCTTGCCACACCGCACAGAGATATCGCGAACGGCGCGGGGTAGGCGATCGGCTGTTTGGGCAAACGGTACCATCCGAGCACGGGTTAGCCCTTCTTGTAGCTGGGTAGTAATTTGCCGGAAGTTGCGGGTAATTTGATCGGTTTCTTCTACGACAAACTCGATGTCAGATGACGATTCGCGCACCCGGACGATCAGCTCGATCATTTCTTGAGAAAGGGTGTGGAATCCGGTGAATCGATCCATCTCTAAGGCGTCAAAGCTCATACCTGTGGCGTGATTTCCAGGGGCGATCGCCGGACTGTTGTTTGTAGAAGACGAAATTTGGTAGCTCTTACGGTTAGAGAGCAAGGAGCTTTCTAAGAGCGATCGCTCATACAAATCGCGCATCCGCTGGCCCACGTCGCTGAGCTGTTGCACCTGATGCAGCAAATTATCTAAGAACTGGCGTAAGCGCTCCTCCGCCTGCTCCAAGCTGTTGCGGTTGACCACTAATTCTCCCACCAGATTATTCAAACCATCCAGGTTCTTCACAGATACCCGCATCGTTTGATCGGCCAAGGGAGTTGGGCTGCGGCGATTGGGCCGACGGTTGGTACCTGCACCCGAGTTGCGCACCCCTCTGACTGTGGGTGGCCCACCAAGAGTTTGATCAGCGTTCTCCAGCAGCCGCTCTAGATCTTCAAACTCGTTCACGGGTTCAATGACAGGAGGCGAGGTCGGCTGTTCTGGCTGAAATTCATCGCCCAGCAGTGCTTCCAGGTCAGAGAAGTCATTCATCTCATCGGCAAAGTCGGACTGAGAAAAGTCGGACTGAGAAAAGTCGGACTGAGAAAAGTCGGACTGAGGCACGACATCCACCTCAAAGCTCCCGTCTAGATCCAGCGCTAGGTCTAAATCGGCAAAATTCTCAAAACCAGGAGCCGCATTTCCTGAACTCGGTTCGTCTGGGAAACCACTCAACGACGGATTGAGTTCGGCATCCTCTTCTGCAAACAAGGGTTCGGTTAAAAAGGCATCGGCGGCAAACGTTGTGGTCGCAACATTGGCAGCAGGCCAATCTGGGGCGATCGCTTGAGGTTCGGTTGCCTGACCGAAAGAGCTAGTAAAGGGGTCATCCGCCTGAGATTCATTATTTTCGTTATTCAGGAAGGCTTCCAGCTCGGCAAAATCATCGTCTCCGCTGGACTGGCTTGAGGAGTCAGACTGGGTGAAGAGGTCTTGACTGATCAAGTCGTCTAATTCGGCAAAGGCATCGGTATCTGCTGCCTCAGTCTCGTCAGATGCAGCAGATGATGTCGTTAGCGGTGGCAGGATTGGAGCGGTCAGATCGCTGACTGGGCTATCTGTAGACAGAAAGTCTGAGAAGTCGAGAAAGTCGTCATCCGATTGGGCGATCGCCTCTGATAGGTTTCCCTCTGAACTGGCACCTACCGCAAGTAAGTCATCTATCTCACCAAACAATTCATCTGTTTCTAGATTGGCAGAGGCATCCCCCGGGAACCCATTTGCTAATTCAGCATCTAGGTCAAATGCCTCTGCGTCGGGAGCGGAACTACTCTCGACGCTATCGATAGCGCTAGAGAAATCTGCCTCAGATCCATCTGGGTCAACGTCTTCAAACCCCAACAGGGCTTCCCCAAACCCAGCACTAAAGTCTAGATCAAAGGGATCTGGAGCCGGATCTGACGTGAGTTGCTCTAGATCAATTTGTTCTAGGTCAATTTGTTCTAGGTCAATTTGTTCTAGATCAACGAGACTAGACTCGTCGAACATGAACAGCTCAGATGACGGTTCAGATCCCTCCGGCTCCAATGGCATGGGTTCAGATAAAGATAAATCGTCTAAATCGTCTGTCCAGAATGCATCCAAGCCTTCAGTCATAGCAAACGGATCGCCCGGTGCCCCATCAGCTGCAAAATCAGCAGGAATCTGTAGCTCTTCTATAGGCAGCTCTTCTATGAGCAGCTCTTCATAAGCGTCTACAGGCTCGACTGTGGGCGCTTCGAAGGTAAAGGCGTCTGCAAAGGAATCTGCGGCGGGAGGGATCAACCGCTCGGGGGGATCAACAATGGCAGGGTAATTCACCGCCGCTGTAGGATCATCCCATAGGTCAGCTGTCACATCGTCGCTATCTGCCCTATCCCAAAGGGAAGGAGCAGCAGGCAAAGATGCTAGACCCTCTTCGCTGTCTAGGGCATCCATCCAAGAGCTTGGCGCAGACGTTGATTCAGTCAACCCTGTATCAGAGAAATCGGGATCAAAGGTGAACGGATCTGCTGGCAGCGATTCTTGTGGGGCAGTCAGGTTTTCTACTTCTGATTCAACGGATAAATCGGTAAGGAATAGGCGATCGCCATCGGACTCAGCAGCAGCTTCAGGGGGAGATTCAAAATCAGATTCAAAATCAGGAAAAGCATCTGCAAAATTGCCCAGGTCGTGATCTACTGTCAGTTCTGAGGCCGAATCGGACGGCAATGCCTCTAAGTCAAAGAGAGATTCTAAAGATTCATCGTGGTCTGGCAGAACGGTGGCTGAAGCCTCGGCATTCACCTCTGCAAAAAAGTCTCCGAGTCCTGCTAATTCCGCTCCAGGTTCTGCGTCCGCTCCAGGTACTTCGGCCACTGGGTCAGCAAAAAATAGCTCTGCCGCAGAGCTAGATTCAGCCGCATCGAAATCAATCAGTTCCAGGTCTAGATCACTTGCCAGGTCTAGATCACTTGCCAGGTCTAGATCACTCGGATCGAGGTCTAGGTCGCCAGAAGCTAAATCAAAGGGGTTAACGCTTAAACTCTCTCGCCGCATCGCACCCTCGGCATTATTTAATAACCCAGAGAGATCCTCCTCTTCCTCTGCTAGATTGGGCAAGCGCAACTCTAGGTCATTCACCTCATCTTGCCCAAACAGCAAATCCGAAAAGTCGCTGACATTACTGAACTCTAAGGGTTCAGGCAATCCAGTCTCAGCATCAATTAGAATTTCCTCTTCTTGCCAGGATATGGCCATGTCTGGCGTATCGCTTTCAAATAAATCGGCCAAGCTGTTGAGTTCTGCCATCCCCATTTCTGAGCCGTTACGGCCTAGATCTGGCAAGCCCGACATCGGCGTAAAGTCTAAGTCTAAGCGTTCAGGAACGCTCGTGGATTGAGCCAACTCATCTGGCTCAAACGCCGGTGACTGGGCAACGGGCGGCACAGTCTCAAGGTCTTGGCTAACGGTACTTTCACTGAGCCAGCTGATATCTGCTGTAGATTCGGGGGCTGCGATCGCCGACAAATCGGTTACATCAACTAGCAATTGCTCTACGGGCTGCTCTAGGTCTATCCGATTCGCATCCGGCGCTGTGGCGATGTTCTCAAACAACAGATCAGCACTCAGATCTAGATCGGGGAAGAAGTCGTCTAGCGGCGGCAATAGAGCGAGGAGGGCGTTACTGGCGGCGATGTCGCCCGAGCGACTTGCCAGCACGCTTTCTTGAGCCTGTTTAATATCTCGAATGACGACCGGAGCCAGGGTTCGAAATGAGTTATCGGCATAGGCGATCGCTCGTTCTGCCAAGTCTAATAGATCGCCCCAACCCTGGATCTCAAACTGCTGACCCAGCTGGTTTAGCGAGCGACACAAATTCTGTAGACGTTCACGAGTGCCTACGGTATCTCCCTGCTTAAAGAGCTGCAACATTTCCCGCAGACGAGCGGGCACATCGCTTTGGAAAATTAGCTGAAGCGCACTCTCTTCAGATACTATCGGTTGAACTGTGGGCTGAGCCGCCGTGACAACAGCGGGAATCGGAATAACCGTTAGCTCTACATCGTCGGGAGGTGTGACACCAGACTGCGCGACTAATGCCCCCAGATGGCTGTTTAGATCGACAAAAGTAGGCTGTACCCCTGCCATGACCTCGGCCGCCTTTTCGTCTGTCAACCCAAATGGTCCCTGAAGCTGCTCCAGGAGTTCCTTTAAGGCATCAAACACATCAAGCAGCAGCGTTTCTAAGCGCTGGTCTACCTTGATCGAGCATTCTTTGAGAACTTTGAAGTAGTCTTCTAATCGGTGCGATGCCGTTTGAATGCTGGTCAATCCCAGCATCGCCGCCCCGCCCTTAACCGAGTGCGCCGCGCGAAACATTTCACTGGCTAGATCCGGATCTTCGATGGTGCCTTGCAGATTCAGCAACCCCTGCTCAATGGTATTGAGGTGGTCTTTTGCCTCCTCAATGAAGTACCCCATGATCCGCTGTTGTTGTTCCGACAGCATAGCAGTGTCCCTCTGAATGCGTAGGGCGATCGCCCAATAATTGAAATGCCCGATTAGGCGGGAGAAAATCCCAAGTTACCTAATCAAGTTACCTAATATTGCTACTTAATGTACCCGATTCCGCAATTTAGCCGATCAACCCAATCGTTTTTTCTCAAACGACAAGGTTTTTCACGCAGAGGCTGAGCCTCAGCTAGCCGCCGCGCCTATTTTTCTACTCGGAAGCGTTCTACCGAATTGAGTAAGTCGCGCGCCACACCCACTAAGCTTTGCAACGACCCAGATACCCGCTGTGCCTCTTGCGATGTTTCTTGAGCGGTTAACTCAACCGACTGCATGACCTGAGCTACAGCCCGGGACGTTTCGGTTTGCTCTACAGTATCGGCAGTAATAGAGCGCACCAGCACATCAATCCGGTTAGATACCTGAATGATGTCTTCGAGCGATCGCTTGGCCTGTTCGGCCAGACGGGTGCCCTCAATCACCTGCTGAGTCCCTTCTTCCATGGCGGTCATCACCGACCCGGTTTCACCCTGAATTTGCAAAACGATCTGTTCAATTTCCTTGGAGGCTTTGGCGGCTCGGTCGGCCAGCTGGCGTACCTCGTCGGCCACAATGGCGAAGCCCCGTCCAGCTTCTCCAGCTCGTGCTGCCTCAATACTAGCGTTCAATGCCAATAAGTTGGTGCGGGAGGCGATCGCCGAAATCAACGCCACAATTTTGGAAATTTCCTGAGATGATTCGGCTAGCCGCTTCACTTTGCGAGTTGTTTCGGCCACTGTTTCGCGAATTTCCAAAATCCCTGATACAGTTCGCTCCACCGCTTCACCGCCTTTGAGCGCGGTGGCCGACGCTGAACGCGCCACTTCCTCTGCTTCACGGGCGCTTTCTGCCACCCGCTGAATTGAGTCGGTCATGACCTGCACTGAGTTGAGAGTAACGGCCAGCTCCTCGGCTTGGCGCAAGGCATCGGAGGAGAGCGATCGCGCAAAGATTTCATTCTCAGTAGAACTCTTACTCACCTGTCGGGTGGCCTGTTTCACCTGCTGCACAATTTCTCGCAGGTTTTGAATGGTCAAGTTAAACGAATCAGCTACTGCACCCAGCACGTCTGCCGTCACCTCGGCCTGCACCGTCAGGTCTCCACGAGCGGCTCCTTCTACATCGTCTAGGAGGCGAATCACCTGGCGCTGCAAGTCTTCTTTTGCCTGTTCTTGCTCCTCTGCCTTGCGTTGAGCTTCGCTGGTAGTAGTAAAAATCACCCGTGCCATCTGGTTAAACCCGGTCGCCAATTGACCCAGCTCATCTTCGGCGTAGACCGTTGCTCGTGCCCCCAAGTTGCCCTGCGACACCGAATCAAACTGAGCCTGCAAATCGACTAGCGATCGCCTAATTTGCTTCGAGGTAGCCCAGGTTAATGTGGCGGCAGTACCAGCCCCAAACAAACCCGCCGCCGCCGCCATAATCAGCCCCGTCTGCTGGGTATAGGGCACCACCGTGGGCTTGTCTTCTTCGGCCACAAAAAAGTTAGAGGCTAAATTGCCTACAACCGCCACAGCCAGCATCGACACTACCCCAGTAGCTCCCGCCACAATCCAGCGCTTAGTTGCCAACGGCGCATTTTCCACAAACGCCAGCCAGCCCTGCTCTACGGCTACTTCTGCCTCTATAGTCCGGCCATCCATTTGGGCAAACATGGGCAGTGCATCAGACGTCCCAGAAATGCTAAAGATTTCGTCTTCCCGAATCACAGACTGATCGATCCCGTCTGTCAGATCAAATCCGCCATTGCTTGAGGAAAAATCTCCTCTGTCCATGCTCCCAAACCCGGATCCCCCTACCGAAGGGCTAGTAAATTCAGCCGACTGATTGATCTCAAAATCGGGCAAACTGCCCAAATCGTCGAACTCGTCAAACTCATCTAAAAAATCGGCGCTGCTCGCAGCACTGCTAGAATTGACGCCTGAGTTGCCCGTGGTGGCAAAATCATTCAAGTCATCTAGCTCATCTAGCTCAAAGCCACTGTTAAATGGCGACACATAAGTGCTCTCATCCAGCTCCGGTGTATCAGCCCCAAACGTTGGCGCACCTGACCTGTCGGAGTTGTCATAGCCAAATCTGGACTCAGCCTGAGCAGCAGCCTCAAACTCTTCCGGCATCATAAAGAACGTGTCTTCTCCCCCACGACTAGGGCTAGTATCTGCCTGATCTGCCGCTGTGCTTGGAAACGAATAAGTAGAATTAGAGTCAAACGACGGGGTCGTGTAGGGATCTGAACTGGAAAGCCGATCCGCATCCTCTAGGGATGCAAAATTTTCATCGTCTAGCTCAGGAAAGGCAGAGTAGGCGCTATCGAAGACGTCAGAAGACTGTGCCGATGTCTCAGCAGACTGGTTGAAGGTAAACGGATCGTTAGTGGTGCTGTAGGGGCTGGCAGATTCATTATCGCTGCTGAGCGCAAACGGATTATCTAACTCAGGGGTAGATGATAAGGATTCACCTGAGAAACCGTCGGGATTGTCAAGGTCAAGGTTGTCAAAACTGAACGCGTTTGTAAACTCATCATTGGGATCAAAGGAAGACTGAGCCGTGTCGGTGGTGCTCAGAAAATCGTCATCAATATCGGCAAAGCTATCGTTGGCAAAGCCGCTGCCGACAAACCCGCCATCGGCAAATCCGCCATCGGTAAACTCATCCGCCCCAAACGACTCTGCCTCAAACGACTCTTCTTGCCCAGTGGGTTCATCATCGCCGCCAAATTGGCTGATGGTTGCCAGTCCACTGTTGGCATAGTCTAGATATTCTGGATCGGTAGTGAGACTCAAAACCGACTGATACTGCTCTCGGGCGATCGCATATTGCTGCAACCCATAGCAATAGATATGTCCCCGCAGCAGCCGAACATTCGGCTCATCGGGGTGGCTTTCGACGAGGCGATCGATGATGGCAGCAGCGTCCTCATACTTCGCCTGCATGTAAGCTTTTTCAGCCTGTTGATAGTCTTGTGCGTACTCACTGCTTGATCCCATTTGCCCTCTCCTTGCCCATGCAAGTATCCGAATGTGCTAAACGTTTAGGCTGCCCACCGCGCCGAGCGAAGAATCGCGACTTGGTCTAACAGCCTGAGGAATCGACTATTCTCGTTGACAAGCGTCCACTCGCCTCGAATAAATGGAGCCATCCCATCTGGAATGTTGATCGGCATCTGTACGTCATCAATACTGAGCCAATCCATTTCGTTGATCCGGTCTACGGCCAGGCCCAACATCGTATCTTGGTCTTCGACTGCAATCACAGAAATTTCTGGGCGATCGGTACTCAACGGAGTAGAGTCTCCCAAAAATTGGCCTAAATCAGCCACCCAGACTACTCGCCCGCGCACATTAAGAGTACCTAATAATAGCGGAGAGACGTTTGGGATGGGCGTAATCCGGTCGGGCGGTGAAGCAATTACCTCTTTAATCCCTACCGCTGGTAAAGCAAACTCGTCGCCTGATGCCACGAAAAACCTCAGATGCAACTCCCCCTCAGGGCTTTCTAGCTCCTGAAACTCTGCTCCTTGATCTTGCCCTCGACCCGTTAGAAAATCCGAATTGCCTATCATGTACTCTACCTCTATCCTCGCAACAGTTGCTTTACCGTGCCCACCAACTCAGTCGGCTGGAACGGCTTGGCAATGTAGGCATCTGCCCCCTGCTTCATGCCCCAGTATCGATCAAATTCTTCGCCTTTTGAGGAACACATCACGACAGGAATGTTTTGAGTTTTTGGATTCGCTTTGATCTGACGACAGACTTCGTACCCATTCATCCGAGGCATGACGATATCTAACACGACGAGGTCGGGTGAATGACCTTCGATTTTTTCTAAAGCTTCTACCCCATCACTCGCAATAGTGACATTCAGACCACTGCCTTTGAGCAGATCTGTAATCATCGCCCGCTGGGTCACGCTGTCTTCTACAACCAAAACTGTGCTCATAACTCCTTACGCTGTAACTATAAAGATAGAAGTCACCAAATAAAAATTCCTAGCGTGAAGTTTTGGCATCCCTAATGCTACTTTAATGATTGAATTTAGTCTGAATCTTAACCTCGATTGGCTATGTGCGTTTAACCCTGCCTTGATTGTCCACTACCAGCAGAGGTAGAGATTGGTGGAGACACGTCAGTCATATCAAGTTCTAACTCACTTTCGAGGTCTGCCGCCAGCAATTTTTCAAAGGTGGGGTGGGCGGGATCTCCAGGCCCGACGTACTTTTCGACTAAGGTGAGCAGTTCGTACTCACCAAATGGCTTTGTCAGGTAGTCTGTGGCTCCTACCATTCTGGCTCTAACGCGGTCAATAAACCCTTCTCGCCCGGTCAGCATGACGATTGGGGTTTGGCGAAAGACGGTCGATTTGCGCAGCATGGCGGAAATTTCGTAGCCATCCAGTTCAGGCATTGAAATATCACACAAAATTAGATCAGGCTTCAATTGAAATACTAGGCTCAGTGCCTTCAGGGGATTGCCAATAGAGGATACCTCATAGCCATGCTGTTGCAGAATATCTTCTACAGTTTGACGGATAGCGACGCCATCGTCGATACAAACCACTCGAGGCACGCGGTTAGGACGAGCTAGCTCCAAGCTGGGTGCCAGATCAGGTGAGGGATTCAGTAATTGCACTAATCCCTGCTGGACGTAGGGGTAAACGACACGGGCAACGGTGAGAATGTCGCGGTTTAGGTAGCGGGCAATTTGGCGGATGGATGTTTTGCTATCCATCCAGGTCGTGAGGGTTTGAAAGGTGCTGGCTTTGAGTGTGGCCCGGAGCTGGTCAGGATTGGCGATCGCCGGACATTGGTCGGGCGACTGAATTTGTGGATGGAACCGTTTCCACTGCTGTACCTGCTTCATGATTTTCATGACTAGAGGACCAATCTCCAGGGTGGTCAATTGGGGAGATAGGGCAGAGCTAACCTCAAATATAAAAGATCCGTGATGCAAGCTCAGCAAGTCGAACAAGGTTTCGTGTACCATGCTTTGGATGATGCTACGGCCTTGAGCCGGGGTCAACGTCCGGTTTTCTAGCAATGCCCACAGATGTCCATATTCTGGAGCATTGGTGGTAGCGATCGCCGCTGACTCACTCACTGAACCCAGCGCCTTTTCTAACTTGTAGCGCCGTAAATGATCGCGCAGGCGCTGCAAATTTCCTTTTGCATCTCCAGCATAAATAATTTGCCCGTTTAGAAAGAAAACGAACCAGGACTTTTCGGCGGCTTTTGTAACCCGATTCCATAAAGCGCTTCCACCCGACAACCCGTCTCCCGATGGCCCTGTCCAAGACGAGCCATAGGCTTCCACCAGCAGCTCACCTGTTCGTTGACCCAACTCAATGAGCTGTAGGATACTGCGGATATCAATCTCACTCAAGTTACCTTGCATGCAGCCAAATTATTCTCCTGGAGACATTTGAGATATTAAGCCAGTCTGTCTAAGCCCAAGGCACCCACAAAAAATATCAGATTCTATGGCTTAATCGACAAGGTTGGAGGCGTCGAGATGGAATTAAACCTCGTCTAGGCTTAAAACCCAGAGTTTCCCTCACCCTTTTCATGTATGCCGAAGGCTTTAAGCCCTCTCCCTGGGAGAGGGACTTTGAAAGCTTTTTCGGCTCCCCTCGCCCTTTGGGAGAGGGGCTGGGGGTGAGGGCTAAAACTACAGTTCTCAACATGGACTTGGTTTAGGTTGATCTAGTTGGCTCTAGGATTCCCCAATTGCTTCAGCAAATAGACAGGATCTGAGCAAAATTACTGAAAGCTGGGCTGGGTCGGGTGCTAGAGCGGCTAAATATTTCCCAGCTGAAACTTGAAGCAAAAAACGAAGCTGCCTATAAACGACCTGAGTTCAGATGTTTGCCGAATTGGCTGTCGCTACCGCCTCTGGTCAGCGCCAGCAACCAGCCCCGACACAATTCAACCTCGAACTCTCATCTCTCTCGAACTCTCATCTCTTCAGATTACACGGTTAAGTGGCACTGCAATTGCGGATAAAGCTTGCATTGTCTTCTCACTATAGCTCTCTGTTGAAACTCTTCAAAATCGGCACACCTAGTGAAATGCAGCTGAGGCTGCAGCGATCAAGACGAGTGCGCCGCTCTTTTCACCAGCCGACAAATAATCCAAAAAACTGAAAAATATCACACCTCATATCTGCTGCATGTACTCAGTCTGCAGTTATTATTGGATTTACATAAAGTAGAGCAGCTATATGCGATTCTCTAGCCACCTTGATGGGGTGATGGTGCTACATTTGATCCCAAAGGTGATCGGAAAAGGCAAAATGCTTGACTGCCTAAACTCTCTGCTCCTTAAGGTAGAGTATTTTTAGGTATATCCTGTTCTCAAACGCGAACGGCGAGTGGATCAGGCGATCGCTCTCAGTCCGATGGTTCTGAGGTAAATGGATCTCTGATGTGGCCACCAACCGATTGAGGGCTGATAGCAAACGCGATCGCAGCCTCAAACTAGGAGAACGCGCTAAAATCTGTCGTGAACTGAGCATAGACACTGAGCATAGACACAGAGCATAGACACAGAGCATAGACACAGAAGAGGATATTGGCGTGCTGTATCTAGCGGAAGTCAAGAGAGAAAAAAGAGTACTTGGCAGCAGCAAAGCTGAGCTGAAGCTGCTAGCCTGTCAGCGCTCCGAAAATAGCTGGAGTGCCGTACAGGGCGATGAAAGCGTTCCTGCTCCAGATGATGCTAACTATATGGCTGGCATCCTGGTTATGGTGGAGCTGAGCGGCAATCGGCAGGTACAGCGACACTCCGAAGCTGGGATGCAGCTGGTCAAAATCTTGCAAAATTTCTCTCGATTTCAAGAGAAATCTAAGACGCAAGAAGATGAAATTGAGCAGTGGAAGCAGTCTTTAACTTATCAGAGCCAAGAGCTGAACCGTCGAGAGCTGGAGATGGAAGCCCGACAGGAACAGCTCCAGCAAATGGAAGAGGATTTCGAGCGGTTAGAGCAACAGCGCCAAGAGATTGAGACCAGTCGCCAAGATGTGGACACGCTGCGCAGCGAATTTGAGCGCAAGAGCCAAGAATTAGAAGGGGCCTGGGCACAGCTCCAGGGGCAAATGAGCCAGCTGGAAGAGCAGCAGGTGCAGTTTAATCAGGTATCTCAAGCCTCTGTCCTAGATGATGCCAAGGCTCAAGAAATCCAAGGGTTATTGAATCGGCTATCGGGAGCCATTGCCCCAACGGAAGCAGTCCGCGAACAGCTCAATCTCTCATTCGACCTACTGTCTCAACGGCAGAATGTAATCGAACAACATGGACAACATTTAGAGCAGCAGCGAACCTCTGCCCAACAAACTCAGACGGATCTAGACCAGAGAATGCAAGCGTTTGAAACGCGTTGGCAAGAGTGGCAGCAAGCCCAAACGCACCTAGAGAATCTGAAATGTGAACTGAGTGCTCGCCAAAAAGCGCTGGAGCTAAAGCAAGAATATGCTCAAGCGTTGGTGACTCAGCTGCAAAAGCAAGATAGCCTGCATCAGCAGTTCTGCTACTTAGCAGAGACCTCTGACCGGGTCAAAATTGGGGCAAAGGTCGATCGAGAGGCTCTAGAGAAAATGTCTCTAGAAGAGTTAGAAACCGTGGTTCGAGATTTGGGGGGAGATCTGGAAAAGGTGTCTCGTTTTGTCAACAGCCAGGAAGAAGAACTGACCCTGCAACAAGATACGATCAATGAGGTGAGTCAGCAGATTCAAGGAGCGAGCGAATACGATCGCCTGCGGATAGAGTCAGAGCTGGCGGACGAGCAAGATCGTTACAAAATGCTGAATGAAACGCTGGTGGGGCAGCGGCGCAATCTGCAAGAGCGTCGAGATGTCTTAAAGCAACATCAGATTGTCTTAACCAAACGACGAGGCAACACAACAGGCGATGAACAAGAGCAAGACATTGACATTGCTCCTGTCTTAAATCAGCTAGATGTTTTGCGGCAAGAGCTAGCCGAGGCGATTCGGCAGGCTCAGTCACAGGTGCAGGTTCTACAGCAAGAGCTGGATCAAACCCAGGGGTCTGTAGACCAGCAGCGGGGAGAGCAAGAATCTCGATGGCAGGAGGTCAAACGCTGGGAGGGTGAACTGCTAGAGCAAAAAGCCTCAACGGGTGAGCTGTGGGGTCGAGTTAATGCCTATCAAGAGTCACTCCAACTGATGCAAGAGAGCGCTAGTGGGTTGAGAGAGAAGCTGGATGCGATCGCCCAGGTGATGGCTCAGTTCCAAGAAGCTAGCGATTTCCAACTTCAGGCGATCGCCGAAATGCGTCAGACCATCATGAGCCTTGCGGAAAACCGGACACCCGAGTTTGTGGCGTGATACCCCCATGGTAGGGATAAAATCTGTGTTTACGGCTTGGCTTTCCGTGCCCTTTTGGTGCGAGAGGTCAAGCCTTTTGTGGTTCCCACCCAGATCCATCCGGCATGATAGCTCTGGATAAATTAGCGTTCTGGAAGTTAACTTGGGCAATTTTTGCATTAATCAAGACCGCTTCGCTCAGGTCTGCTTCGCTAAGATTTGCCCAGTTGAGCTTGGCACGGTACAGGTTGGCCTTGTGGAGGTTAGCGCCCCGCAGCGATGTCCAGCTCAGGTTTGCGCCTCGAAGGTTAGCTTGGCTCAGATCAGCATTGGTGAGATTGGCACTCATAATGCGGGCACGGCTCATGTCAGCTGCGCGCAGGTTGGCTTCTTCTAAGCTGGCTCCATGCAGAATTGCCGCCGTTAGGTTAGCGTTTTCCAGCACAGCCTCATTCAAACTGGCATTGGTGAGATTAGCGTTTTCCAAAATAGCCCGCGTTAGATTGGCAGCCACCAGTCTAGAGCGAGTTAAGACCGCTTCACTCAAGTTGGCATCGACCAAGATCGCTCGATCAAGCATGGCTTCGGCCAGGTTGGCTCCCGCCAAGATCGCTCGACTGAGGTTAGCATCCGTTAGCTTAGCCCCTCTCAACCCCACTTCCGTCAGATTCGCATCCATCAAGTTAACCTGATGCATCTCTGCTCCAATCAAATTTGCCTGGGTCAGATCAGCTTCGCTTAAGTCGGCATTGACCAAGACGACTTCTCGCAAATTGGCTAGCCTCAGGTCGGCTCCCCGTAAGTTTGCCTGACTCAAATTGGCTCGACGCAGGTTAGCTTCGCTTAAGTTGACTCCCCTTAGATCAATTCCGGTGAAATCAATTTCTCGAAAATCTCGTTTACCTGCTGCATAATGACTGAGCAGTTCGTCAACATTTATGGGGTTGGTCATTGTGGCTGTGATGGGTGGCTCATCGTTATAGAATTCCCCTGAATATGTAGGCAATCCGCATTTTTTAGAAAACCTGTCGATGCTCCCTCTCTACAGGGTAAAACAAGACTGTCAAGATTCCTGATTTTTACGTTCCGCAGTCTTTCTAATCGTAATTCTCGCTGGGGTTAGATGCCTTTAATAGATCGCAACCCCCCTTAACATGAAAACTCCTGCCTAAAAGGGCTTAGGAGTTTGAGAAAATAAAGTCCTATGCCATGTCTTGGGAGCTGCCGGCCTCATGCTGATTGAACTCAGCCCAGACCGTGAATAGGCGCACTGAATATCCCCTTCCATCTATCGTTGAGGAACGCTACAGAATGTCTGAGAATGCCAGAAGTCAGGTTGTAACCCAAGGTGTACAGCGCAGCCCCAACCGCGCCATGCTACGCGCAGTTGGATTTCAAGATGAAGATTTTAAAAAACCCATTGTGGGAGTGGCCAGTGCCCACAGCACCATTACGCCTTGCAATATGGGCATTGCGCCGTTAGCCATCCAGGCCGAAGCCGGGATTCGGGCGGCTGGAGGGATGCCTCAAGTATTTGGCACCATTACGGTCAGCGATGGAATTTCGATGGGGACGGAGGGGATGAAATACTCTCTGGTATCGCGCGATGTGATTGCCGACTCGATTGAAACAGCGTGCAGTGCCCAGAGTATGGACGGCGTCTTGGCCATTGGCGGCTGTGATAAGAATATGCCGGGTGCCATGATTGCCATGGCGAGGATGAATATTCCTGCCTTGTTTGTCTACGGCGGCACAATCAAGCCAGGGCATATAGATGGCGAAGATTTGACGGTGGTGAGTTCGTTTGAGGCCGTTGGGCAATATAGCGCGGGTCGGATCGACGAGGTGCGGCTGATGGCGGTGGAGCGGAATGCTTGCCCTGGGGCGGGTTCCTGTGGCGGCATGTATACGGCTAACACGATGTCGTCGGCGTTTGAAGCGATGGGCATGAGCCTGATGTATTCGTCTACGATGGCGGCGGAAGATGCTGAGAAGGCAGAAAATACGGCGCTGGCGGGCCAGGTACTGGTAGAGGCGATTCGCAAAAACCTGTGCCCGCGCGACATTATCACGCGCAAATCAATTGAGAATGCGATCGCCGTGATCATGGCGGTCGGTGGGTCTACCAATGCCGTGCTGCACTTTTTGGCGATCGCCTACTCTGCCGGAGTGCCCCTAGTGCTCGATGATTTTGAAGCCATTCGCGCCCGCATTCCGGTGCTGTGTGACCTCAAACCATCGGGTCGCTACGTCGCCACCGATTTGCACAAAGCCGGCGGCATTCCCCAGGTGATGAAAATGCTGCTCAGCCACGGCCTGCTGCACGGCGACTGCCTCACCATCACCGGAGACAGCATCGCCGAACGGCTAAACGACATACCCGATGCCCCTCGCCCCGACCAGGACGTGATTCGTCCCTGGAACAATCCGATGTACCCACAGGGACACTTGGGCATCTTGCGGGGAAATCTGGCTCCAGATGGGTCAGTGGCCAAGCTGACGGGGATCAAGAAGCGCAGTATTACCGGACCAGCCCGCGTGTTTGAGTCGGAAGAAGACTGCCTGGACGCTATTTTGGCCGGTAAGGTAACGGCGGGCGATGTGCTTGTGATTCGCTATGAGGGACCCAAAGGTGGCCCTGGGATGCGCGAAATGCTAGCCCCGACCTCTGCCATTATTGGCGCAGGCTTGGGCGATTCAGTAGGGCTAATTACCGATGGTCGGTTTTCGGGCGGCACCTACGGCATGGTGGTGGGGCATGTCGCTCCGGAAGCGTTTGTCGGTGGCACCATTGCCTTAGTGCATGAAGGCGACAGTGTGACGATTGATGCCGATGCTCGACTGTTGCAAGTGAATGTATCGGACGAGGAGCTGGCGCAGCGACGCGCCCAGTGGCAACCGCCCCAACCGCGCTATACCAAGGGCGTACTGGCAAAATATGCCAAGCTTGTATCGTCTAGCAGCGTGGGTGCGGTCACAGATCTCGATTTGTTCTAAGGCCAATCTAAACAGCTTAGGCATGAGAATTAAATAACTTCGCCATTTTTCTGTAGGGGCGAACGGCCGTTCGCCCCTACCAGCAATCAAATTCCCAATCTGACTGAACTTAGACTGCATGGCGTTGAATCAGGGATGGGTGCAATACTCCCACAGCCCAATTCATGCTTTTTTCTATGGCTATGAGTAATTGTGAGGGCCGTCTAGACCATGCTGTCGCCTAGAACACATTGCCCACAAGAATTTACCACGATGGTCTAGAGTGCCCCCAAACCTGATAGATTTACGTGAGTATCGGCATGAAAGATTGAGCACCATGAGAGTCTTAGTGATTGGCGGCGACGGATACTGTGGGTGGGCAACTGCGCTTCACCTGTCGAGTCGGGGTTATGAGGTAGGCATTCTAGATAGCCTGATCCGGCGACATTGGGATAACGAATTGTGTATTGACACATTAACTCCCATTGCTCCGATTCAGACTCGCCTACAGCGCTGGAAAGACTTAACCGGAAAAACGATTGAGCTATTTGTGGGCGACTTGTGCAACCATGCCTTTTTGGAAAAGGCGATGCTCCAGTTTAAGCCCGATTCTGTAGTCCACTTTGGCGAACAGCGGTCTGCTCCTTTCTCGATGATTGACCGGGAACACGCGGTGTTGACTCAGGTAAACAACGTGGTGGGCACGCTCAATTTGCTCTATGTCATGCACGAGCATTTCCCCGATTGCCATTTGGTGAAGCTGGGCACGATGGGCGAATATGGCACCCCCAATATCGACATTGAAGAAGGCTACATCACCATTGAGCACAATGGGCGCAAAGATACGCTGCCCTATCCCAAACAGCCCGGTTCGTATTATCACCTCAGCAAGGTACACGACTCCCACAATATTCATTTCGCCTGCCGGATTTGGGGCTTACGTGCCACCGACCTCAACCAAGGCATTGTCTATGGAGTGCTGACGGAAGAAACGGGAATGGATGAGCTGCTGATCAACCGCCTGGACTATGACGGGGTATTTGGGACAGCGCTGAACCGCTTCTGTATTCAGGCAGCGATCGCCCATCCCCTAACGATTTACGGGCAAGGCGGTCAAACGCGAGGCTTCTTAGATATTCGCGATACCGTACGCTGTGTGGAATTGGCGATCGCCACCCCGGCAGCTCCGGGCGAGTTCCGTGTCTTCAACCAGTTCACTGAGCTATTCAGCGTCGGTGATATTGCCAATATGGTACAAAAAGCCGGATCGGCCCTGGGCTTAAAGGTGGATATCAACCACATCGAAAACCCCCGGGTCGAAAAAGAAGAGCATTACTTCAATGCCAAGAACACCAACCTGCTCAGCCTTGGATTGCAGCCGCATTTTCTGTCTGACTCGTTGATCGACTCATTGCTTAACTTTGCGCTGAAGTATAAAGACCGGGTTGACCAAACCGAGATTCTACCCAAAGTCAAGTGGAAAGGATGAAGGAGGAAGGTAAGGATGAAGGATGAAGGATGAATTGGGTTTGATTCTTTACCCCTCGTTCCTCATCCCTCACCCCTCGTTCCTCATCCCTCACCCCTCGTTCCTCATCCCTCATCCCTCAGTTGCTTTGTTCAGTCGTCTTCATCCTGCTATCGCTTATGCGTATTGCCCTCTTTACCGAAACGTTTTTACCCAAGGTTGATGGCATCGTCACGCGCCTCAGCCATACGGTTGACCATCTGCATCGACTGGGGCACCAAGTTTTGGTGTTTTCTCCAGAAGGAGGGCTAAAGGAGTATAAAGGGGCAAAAATCAACGGTATTCCAGGGTTTCCGTTGCCGCTGTATCCCGAATTAAAGCTAGCGCTGCCCCGACCGTCCATTCGGCAAGAGTTGGAATTATTCCAGCCCGATTTAATCCATATTGTGAATCCGGCAGTATTGGGGGTGGGGGGGCTGTATTATGCCAAATCGTTAGGGATTCCGCTGGTGGCGTCGTACCATACGCACCTGCCCAAGTACCTAGAGCACTATGGCTTGGGCATGCTGGAAGGGCTGCTGTGGGAATTGCTGAAAGCGATGCACAACCAGGCCGTGGTGAATCTGGTGACCTCTACTGCCATGCAGGAGGCGCTGACAGAGCACGGTGTGGAGCGGGTTAAGGTGTGGCAGAAGGGCGTTGATACAGAATCGTTTGACCCGAGTTTGGCGAGTGCCGAGATGCGATCGCACCTGACCCAGGGACACCCGGAGTCGCCGCTGCTGCTCTATGTGGGGCGGCTGTCGGCGGAGAAAGAAATCGACCGGATTAAGCCAGTGCTGGAGGCCATTCCGGGGGCGCGGCTGGCGCTGGTGGGTGATGGCCCGTATCGGGCTGATTTGGAGCGAATTTTTGCTGATACACCGACTTTATTTGCCGGATACATGACGGGCAAAACCTTGGGAGCCGCCTTTGCCTCCGCCGATGCGTTTGTGTTTCCGTCGCGCACCGAAACCCTGGGGCTGGTCTTGCTGGAAGCAATGGCGGCAGGTTGTCCGGTGATTGCGGCCAATGCAGGCGGAATCCCCGATATTGTGACCGATGGCGTTAATGGCTACTTGTTTGACCCGTTTGAAGAAAATGGGGCGATCGCGGCCACCCAGCGCCTGCTTGCCAATGCCAGCGAATGCGCCACCCTGCGCCACAATGCCCGCGCCGAAGCCGAACGCTGGGGCTGGGCGGCGGCCACCCAGCAGCTGCAAGGCTTTTATCAAGCGGTGCTATCGCAGCAGTCGCTGGTATCAGCGGCTTAGGGCTGTAAATTAACTCGCTGATCCCATTTTTTCACCCTGCTCAACTGGGTTTCAAAATCTGTACCCGCTCCGACAGATTTTACAGAGATACGAGGGATAATGCTCTCTGTTGTGTCAGCATGGCGCGAATAGTAGCGATCGCGCCGTCAGTTAAGGAAGCCACCATGAAAGTCCAAGATTTAAACGGGAAAACCATCGCCTTTGCCGGATCGGGCGGGCTAGATAGCTGCACGATTACCCGCTGGCTGACCAACCAGGGTGTGAAGGTGGTCTGCTTCACCGCCGACCTGGGTCAACCCGACGAGGAAGACATGGACGCGGTGCGGCAGCGGATGCTGCAAGCGGGCGCGGTGGATTTTGTGCTGCTGCCAGTGCGGGACGCGATCGCCGAAGACGGGATCAAGGTGATTCAATCGCAGGCGTGCTATGAAGGCCGCTACTGGAACACCACCGGGATCGCCCGCTGTTCCCTCACCAAAGCGATGATCTTGGCGATGAAACAGCAGGGGCTGAGCATTTTTAGCCATGGTGCCACCGGACGCGGCAACGATCAGGTACGCTTCCAGCTGATCACCAACATGTTAGCGCCCGACTTTGATGTCTATGCGCCTTGGCGCGACGAGAGTTTTCTGGCGCGGTTCCCAGGCCGCAGCGAAATGATTGACTTTTGCCAGGAGAGTGGCTTAGCGGTCACGGCCACCAAAGACAAGCCCTATTCCACCGACTCCAATCTGCTGGGGCTGACTCACGAATCGGGCATGCTGGAGTCGCTGACGACCCCAGCCCAGTTCGTCACCCCAATCATGGGCTGCTATCCCCATGCTGCCCCCGACATGACCGAAGAGTTCACGATTCGGTTTGAAAAAGGACGGCCAGTGGTGATTAATGGCGAGACGGTCGGAGCGGTGGACGCCTTCTTGAAAGCCAATGCGATCGCCGGAGTTCACGGCATCGGCATCGGCACCCACCTGGTGGAAAACCGCTTCGTCGGGATCAAGTCGCGCGGCATTTACGAAAGCCCCGGCGTGGAAGTGATCGGGACCTGCTACGCCTACCTGCTGCAACTGATTCTCGATCGCCGCGCCCGCGAATTTTTTGATCAGCTGTCGCTCTTGGTCGCCAAGCAAATCTACCAGGGCTACTGGTTT
>CASBQJ010000546.1 GCA_949127705.1 Synechococcales cyanobacterium PMM_0085 | reverse complement strand
GCGGCACCCTCTTACTCAACAACATTCAAGATTTTCCGCAAGCGCTAAAACCGCAGCTGATTCGGCTACTCGAAACGGGCGACTATGGGCCTATTAGCCGAGAGGGCGAACCCGAAGCGCCCCTGCACCACTGCGACGCCCGCATCATCATGACCTCGGAGAAAGTGTTGCCGGAGCTAGATCGCAAAAACCGGATGGGGCATTTAATTAAAGTGCCGCCTTTGCGCGTGCGCAAAGCCGACATCGCCGCCCAAACGACCTACTACATCAACCTCTATTGCAAGTCGAAGGGGCTAAATCGTCCCACCATTGCGCCCGAAGCGCTACGGCGATTGCAGGGCTACGACTTTCCGGGTAACTTGGCCGAGCTAGAAAGCTTAGTCGGTCGCGCCTTGATTCAATCTGGCGGCGCGCCTGTGCTCACCGAAGAGGTGTTTTGGGCGGTGGGCAGCAAGGCGCGGCGGTTTCGGCTGAATTTACTCAATACCTATCCCCGGCTGCGGCAGTTTTTGCGCAGCCCTTGGTGGCCTGATCGGATTAACTACGGCCTGACGCTATGGGCATTTCCGTTGGTGGTGGCGCTGCTGCTGTTTGGCCCCCAAAGCCGCGATCGCAACATTGCCCTCAACTTATTTTGGGCGTGGTGGTGGCCGCTGATTTTGATTGCCTTCCCGTTTGTGGGGCGATCGTGGTGCGCCGTGTGCCCGTTTATGATCTACGGCGAAGTCACCCAGAAACTGTCCCTCAAGCTGTTTCCCAGGCAGCTACTGCCCTGGTCAAGGCCGGAAGCCGAGAAATGGGGCGGCTGGTTTTTGTTTGGCCTATTTGTGCTGATTTTGCTGTGGGAAGAATTGTGGAATCTGGAAGATACGGCCTACCTCTCTGGCTGCTTGCTGCTGCTAATTACCGCAGGTGCCATGATTTTTTCGGCGCTGTTTGAACGGCGGCTATGGTGCCGCTACCTCTGCCCCATTGGCGGCATGAACGGCATGTTTGCCAAACTGTCGATGATTGAACTGCGGGCGCAGCAGGGCATTTGTTCTGCTAGCTGCACCACCTATCAGTGCTACAAAGGCGGGCCGCAAAAAGGGGAAGGGATGGAAACAGGCGGTTGCCCCGTCTATTCCCACCCGGCTCAGCTGCAAGACAACCGCGATTGTGTGCTGTGTATGACCTGCCTCAAGGCGTGCCCGCATCGCTCGGTCGAGTTAAACCTGCGCCCTCCCGGCAGTGAACTATGGACGACTCACACCGCCACAGCCTATGAAGTGTGTCTACTGTTTTTACTCTTCGGTGCCGTATTTTTGCATCGGCTGCCCGAAATTAGCGCCGTTTTAGGCATGCCAACCGGGTTGCAGCCAGCAGGATTAGAGGACGTTTGGCGTCATACAGTGGCGTCAGGGTTAGCGCTATTGGTGCCAGCGGCGATCGCCCTCCTGGCCCACGGCTTAGTGAAATTGCAAAGCCGCTCTACCAAACCCAAGCCCTTTGTGGAACTTGCCTATGGCTATCTGCCGCTGGTGCTGGGCGGCAATCTGGCGCACTTTTTGCGGATGGGCTTAACCGAAGCCGGACGCGTGGTGCCCGTTTCGCTGGCGACCTTTGGCTATAGCGGCGTTGGCATGCCCGTGGCGATCGCCCATCCTGCCGTGGTGGCATTTCTCCAAGCCGTGACGCTGATTGCCACCGCTGCCCTCAGCATTTTTCTCACCCAAAAGATTGCCCGTCAGCCCTTTGGCAAGTTGCTACCGCAGCACATAGCGACAGTGGCGATCGCAAGTCTGATGTGGCAAGTTATCGTTGGCTTCTAGGCAGCTTTTAGTCTGCAACCTTGATTAAACCCATTTGTAGACGATCGAGCACGCCTTTAATTTGATCCATGTCTCCAGTGTCGAGATCCATGTCCGACACCATGACCTGATGCAGTGCCCGCTCATCTTCACGGGTGATTTTGCCTGTCGCAAAAATGCGGCTAGTCACATCACGAATTGCTGGTTCATGGGAGTAGGAGGTGGATGTCTTCATAGAACCTTAATCGAATGTACTACTACCATCATCTCCGATCGCCACCAGACTGCCCTCCTCCAACTGACTCATTCTATTGGGGCACTCTGACTCTATGGCATGAGCCGATTGTCACCCACGAGTGGTTCAATGAGAGGCATCACGCCAATGCTTAATTACACGCTTAATTACACTGCAATGAATTAAATAGATTTTCGGCGGTTGATTTAGCGTCATGGCCGATCGCCATCAAAATGATCGAATAGTGTCTATCCTCTACAATACTGCTCGATTCATATCGAACAGCGGGGTACGATGCGCCATCGGATAGGGTTGCGATGCCATTGCGAATGGTGACCGTTGTGACCACTCCACACAAAGCGCTACGGGAATTAATCGATCGCATGGCCTGAAAGTCACCTTGAATATCGTAGGAAATAGACAAGCCAGGTAAAGATAGTAAATCAAAATCTGAACCACTGTTGGGATTGCTAACTCGGGTGCGGGTGCCTAGTGGCGTGCGTGCCACGAGCAACTCTACCCGAGGGCGCAGAGTGGGGTTGAGCGCAGCCGTGTCTAGACTGCCAGCAGCGGGTGCATTGCCCACCACCGCCATTTTGATGCTGCCGATATTTAGCCCAAAGGAGCCTGTCACGTCGCCAGGAATTTGATAATTCATAATGCTATGGGCGATCGCCACCGCTC